>JACMQJ010000015.1 GCA_014377055.1 Candidatus Sericytochromatia bacterium | reverse complement strand
CTATGGGTTCAAAAAGTTCTTTATTCAGATTTATTGACAGACTGAGTATGTGGCTTTCCCCCCCGCCAACTTGCCCTTGTCTTATGCATTCAAGTATTTTAATTTTTCTTTTTAATTCCATACAGCAGATAAATTAATTTAACCATATTGTTCTAATGATAAAAACTAGCTTTTCTTTGTTTTAAAAGAAATAGTTGCCAGGCAAAGAGAATACTATTATGTACGTTTTCTAGAGCTCTTCTTGAATATCTTACTCAAAATGAAAATTAATTGTTGATAATTATGACGTACTACATAAGTTTTTCTATCAAGTAAATTTTATTATAAAATTCTATTCATAATTAGATACCAATTCAATTTTCTGTTATTGATGGGAGAATTTTGTATTTTGAAGATTCCACTTAATTCCTTTAATAAAAGCTTTTAAGTGCTTCCATTCTTTTTTTATAGAAAGTTTTAAGATCGTTTTGGGCACGGTCAGAAAACTAAAAAAACTTATGAAAACAATGAGTTGAGTGAGATTTGCATTTCTTCTCATATAGAAAATTCTGTTTCTTGTCATAAAATAAACTTTTTGCGGGCTTTCCTTACCCATGCTTATAGATTCTTTATGAAAACAAAGACCTTGGGCCTGATAATATATTTTAAAACCTGCCTTTATAATTCTTGCACTCCAATCAGATTCATCATAATATACAAAATATTTTTCTTCCATCATTCCAACTATATCAACAACCTTCCTTTTTATCATCATTGCAGCACCATGCGCACTATAAGTATAGCCTGAAATGTCATGCTGTCCCTTGTCTTCCTCAAGACTTCCTACTGCTGTAGTTTTACCTGTAAGCATATTCATTTTATTAAAGCCTGCGTATTGAATAACGGTTGGATTATGGTGAAAACGTATTTTTGGACAAACTACCCCGATATTCGAATCTTCATAAAAAGGTTGCAGACATTTTTCTATTAAATCAGGGGTAATTTCAGCATCATTATTTATTTGAAAACAAAAATCATAATTAGGGGATGAATTGCGCATACCAAAATTATTTCCTTCGGCTGATCCTAAATTAATTGCGCTTTTTACAACTTTTGTATTTAAATAATTGCCCGCCATTATTTTATCAGTCGGATCAATTTCTGATCCATTGTCTACAACAATAATTTCATAATTTTTATATGTTGAACTTTTCATACTTTCAAGAAATTCAAGAGTAACAGCTAAACCATTCCAGTTTAGTGTTACAATGGACACAAAAGGCTTCTCTGATTCTAAAGATTTCATTTTTAGAAGTTTATTTTTTTTGATTTGACAACAATTTTTTAATGATTTTGTTTTTGAATTAAAGCTGATGGTGTGCTCACCAAAATCTTTAAGTCTCTTCTTAACGAATTCTTACGAGCATAATCAATATCCAAAAAAATTCTTTCTTCATTACTCATATTAGCTTTTCCTCTTTTAGAAATTTGCCACAAACCGGTGATTCCAGCAGGTGCCATAAATCTTTCTGCCCATTCGCCTGTAGTCAATGAGTTTGCTTCATAAAGCGGCAATGGTCGATTTCCTACTAAAGACATATCTCCTTTTAATACATTAAAAAGCTGAGGTAGTTCATCTAAACTTGTATTTCTCAAAAAACTTCCAATTTTTGTAATTCGGGGGTCGTTTTCCATTTTAAAAAATAAACTTTTTCCGTTATTGGAACAGTATGCGCTTTGGTTTTTTAAATCATCTACTTTTTTGTCAGCATCAAATACCATTGTTCTGAATTTATAAAATCCAAACACTTTAAATCCCTGTCCTGCTCTTTGCGATTTATAAACAGCAGGCCCTTTTGATGTGAGTTTAATAATGATGGCTATAATAATTAAAAAAGGAGCAATTAATATTATCCCTGTAAATGAAATAAATATGTCAATTAATCTTTTTATATGAACTCTCAAAAAAGGTTTAATTGTATTTTTCCTTTTTTCTTTTTTATTTTCATCTGCCTTTGAGAACATATTTAAAGCCTTAAAAAAATTTGATTTGTATTCCAATATTTTTAAATCATAAGAATCTTTTATCACATCGTCAATCAATTTTAAATGAAATAAATTCTTAATTTCTAAACTATTTAATGCCAAATCATTATAAATTATAGGAATATTGTACGATAGGTTTTTATTGATCCAATCTTTAAAAGAATTTAAATCAAAAAAATTTAATTTTATTGATATAATTATTAGATCAGGTT
>JACMQJ010000526.1 GCA_014377055.1 Candidatus Sericytochromatia bacterium | reverse complement strand
ATTATAGCTAAAGCTGATATTTCTGAACCTGTTTCTGATTTTGAGTTCTTGCCATCTCTGCTTAAATTTCTGAAATTAATTTTACCTTGTGACGAAAATATCGATATTACTATATCTAAAAAAATTTCTTTAAGGGATTTTTAAATTCTAATATTTTATCTAATGTTTGCTTTCTCAGACAGTATGTCATAATTATCATAGAAGCCTTTTTTTATTAATATTTTTACAATTTAATTTTAACTAGGTTTCTTTTAATTGGTAAGTATATTAAAATCTTCACTGTATTGTTATTTACACCAAAGATAGTTTCTATTTCAACTTTTTCTATTGTTGCTATCATTTTATTAAAGATATTGCGATAAATAATAATTTAAATTATACTCTTACTATCAGGATTTGAAATTACTAATATTTTGTCCACATGGTTGCTGAGCTTGTCGAAGTATTCATCCTGAAGGCAAGCCCGTCTGGTTTTCTGTAGACAGGTTATGTAAATCAAATTCTATTTGTGATTTTTCAAGGGGTCGTTTTTATGAATTATAATCCAGAAGCTATCGAATATTTAAATAAGGGCATTGAGCTTTTAAAAGAAAATAAAGATGATGAGGCTGAAGAGGCATTTATAAAAGCTATAGAGATAGATGATAAGCTTGCGGCTGCATATAATAATTATGGAATAATAAAGTTATTAAAAGGATTTGTTGACGGAGCTTTAGAATCATTTAGAAAAGCGACCGACAGAGATCCAAGACTTTTTAGTGCTTATACAAACGCTGCATCAGTACATCAATCAAGAGGAGAGGGTCAAGAGGCAGAAGATTTATATAAAAGATCTTTACAAGTAAATCCACATAATGTTGATAGTTATTTTAATCTTGGTGTTCTATACATAGATCAAAACAAGTTTGAAGAGGCAAAAAAAGTTTTAGAAAAGGCATGTCAACTAGATCCAAATCATACACAATCTTTTTATCTCTTAAGCTCTGTTTATTTTAAATTGGAAGACTTTTATGCAGCTATTGCTAATCTACAACACATAATTTTAAAAGAGCCTGAAAATGTTAAAGCAAGATATGCTTTAGCTGAAATATATCGTAAACAAGGTAAATATAGTATTGCTATTGAGCAACTTGAGAGAGCATTAACAATTAATCCTGATGATGAAAAATCACTAGTTTGTCTTGGGCTTATTTATGTAGAAATGGAAGAAGGACAACTAGCATTACCTATCTTTGAAAAAGCCTGTCAAATAAATTCTAATAGCTCAGAAATATTAGAAATGCTTGCTATTTTATACGAAATGGATGGTAGACCAGACCAAGCATTAGAAACTTGTCAAAAAGCAGTTGAACTATCACCAGATGATATGTATATTCTTGAAACTTATGATAGACTAAAAGACTCTCCTTATCTAACAGGAATAGGTAATAATAAGAGCGTTTAGCTTGAATTAAATATTTGAATATTAAATGTTTGTTTATTGTAAAATAAGTTTCTTTTAGAATTCAGATAAATCGTTTATTTGTATATAATTTTGTGTTATAAGATATGTTATATACTTTAGTCTAATAATTAAAATTGTTCTTATGGAGGAATAAAAATGGTTTCATACATTCCCAATGCCTTATCTGGTAACTCAATTGGTGGTGTTCAGCTACTTTTAGCAGCTAACTATGAAAGTAGGGTACAAATACTCTCTAAATTAAATGTTCCTCGTGCTCAATTTGCTGGTGATACAGCCCAAACTTTAACAGATGGATCTTATAATACTAGATTAACTACAGCTGGATCTGCTATACCAAAATCAGCTACTGCTCATTTAGCTAATACATCAAATGTATTTGATGCTGTTACTAATCATGGTAGTACTTCTAGTGGTAAGCCAATGGTAATAAGAGTAAAGAAAGATGAGTTTACAGGTGAAACTGGTGTTATTGAAAATGAAGATCCTAGTGTTACAACTAGTCCTAAAGTAAGTAAAACTTATGCTGTCTTTAATGCGGACGGTTCTATACCAGGAGTTGTGCCATTACCTCCTTCTCCAACAGCTCTACAAATTACTACTTATAATGCAGCTGTTGTAAAACTAAATCCATGGAACTATACAGCTAGTACAGGTGCTAGATATAGAGTAAATGATAAAACTGGTGAAATCTACGTTAATAATGCAGAAGGTATGGGCGAACTAGATACTCCTAGTGGAAAAGTTAATTTTAACGATAAGTTAAATGATGTTAGCAGCCCTGTTACTAGTGGTACATACCAAAATAATACTATAAATTCGATAACAACTGGAGATAAAGGTTCACTTGAATTTATTACTGATGCATCAGGGATTAATCATTATGATTTTATTGTAGGTATTGTTGACTTTGAAGGATTAACGGGCGGTGCTCTAAGTACAGCACAACAACAAGCCTCTGAGTTATCTGGAGCAATACAGTCATTAACTAGTATTTTGAGATCAATTTCAGATTCAAAAAAAGGTATTTTTAGTATTATCAGATAATATAATTTAAAATAAAAAAAAGACGCTTATGAGTGTCTTTTTTTTTAATCCAAAGAAAAGCTTCCCAATTTACCATCCCTTAATTCTTTTATAAAGGTTTTAGCTGAACGAGATATATCAAGTTCTGCACCTTGTAAAAGAAAATTTCTCATTTTAGCAAATTTTTCAATTGAAAAATCTTCACCAAATTGTTCCAAAACCTTGATATCACTTCTATTGATATAATGTATAATTTCTCTTGCTGTTTCTAATGGTTCATAAGCTTCTAAGCTAATCGAACCAATCATAACAAGTTTTATGGCAAATTCTTGATCATCAAACTTAGGAATAATAATACCTGGAGTATCAAGTAATTCAACGTTATCGCCTATTCTAACCCATTGGGTGCTTCTAGTTACTCCAGGCTTATCTCCTGTTTTTACTTTCTTTTTTACTACTAATCTGTTTATAAGAGTTGATTTACCAATGTTTGGTATACCAATAACCATTATTCTTAACGATCTTGGTAAAATACCTCTTTTTGCAAGCTTAATGGTTAGTTTTTCATGATATTTTTTTAAAGTAATTTTTAATCTAATTATATCTCTTGGAGCAATAGTTGAAATGGAAATTGCATCAACATTTTTTTCTTTCCAGTAATCAGTAAATTCTTCTACTTTTTGAGGTATAGAAAGATCTGTTTTGTTTAGAATAATCAATTTATCTTTATTATTTAATAACTCATCAACAAATCCAAAATGGCTACTGACGGGCAATCTAGCATCAACCATTTCTATTACTAAGTCTACAAGTTTTATATTATCTTTGAGTTTTCTCTGAGCTTTGGCTATATGTCCAGGATACCAGTTAATCAGTTGCATATTTATTATCTATCTAAAAATCATGTTATCCATGTATTATAAACGAATTAATGATTTGATGAAAAAATCAGCTTAAAAATAAATTTTTGTAATGGATTGATTTAAAGAGCTAAAATACTATATTTAACAATATTTGAGTCCTTATAAGTAGTTCCTGAATCAGCAACAAATAAATTTTTTCCACTAGCTGCAATCGACTTTGGAGCGACTAGGTCACCACCACCAATAGATGTCAATAACTTTCCTGCTGGATCAAATATTTTGATACTATCTTTCATCAAAACGCATACTTTATTTTCATCGGTAGGTACAACATCTATTGCACCGTCAACACCTGTTGTAAAGTCTGTTATAGTTCCTTTTGAATCAATCTTTTTGATAATAGAATTGCTAACAACAAATAAATTACCTGTCCTATCTGCACCAATTCCACCTGTCGGAGATATACCTGTTCCAAAATCACTGCCTGTAGTTGGTGCAGTTGGATCAAATTTCTTTAATCCCGAAGATGTTGCTACAATTAAACTTCCATTAACATAAGTTATATCTAATGCACCCGAAAGACCTGCTGCTGTTGAGACAATACTATTTGCTTTGTCTACAACATAAATAAAATTTGTAGAGTCATTAGCAAATATTTTACCACTACCATCAACAGTTACACCTTTAACATTAGCTGACATAGGATGTCTTGTACCTAGCCATTTTGAACCAACATTACTCCAAGCTGAACCATCTTCTGCACTCATACTAACTACAGTACCTTTTTTTACTAGACTTGTACTATCATAAGCTGAAACTATGACATTTGAACCTGATACAGCAACACCTACCGCTTGCCAATTATTCCTCGATGGTAAAAAACCACCCACAAAAGGTATTGCATATTTATCTTGATCTATGGGGAAATTACCCGCTAGAGAGTATCCACTACCACCACTAGCTCCTCCTGGAGGTGAATACGGTTGTAGATTTGGCAAATTACCAATTCCGAGATCTATATTATCAGTACTTGATGAAGTTGTAGGTATACTGTTAGTTGATGAAGTTGTTACAGTTGCATCATTAGATTTTGGATGTGATCCTGATGTCGGAAATTCACCGTTATTATCGCTTAAAGTCGAGTTATTACCATAATATGCAGGATTAGCATTTGTACCTTGTTGAGTTGGCACAAAATTTTGTAAGTTATCTTGTTGTTGATTAGCTGAACTTGTTGGAATTGGTGCTAAAGGAGCTGATTTAGTGCTACAACCACTAATATTATTAATAACCAAACTGGATAAAATAATTAATGTTGATAATGACTTTTTTTTCATAATCTAAACTCAGCTCCTCAAAAATTGCTTTCCTATCACTATGATCTTAGATTATACTGCAAAAAACTTACTTATTAAGGATAGTATAAGCTCTAAATATCACATAAATTAATGTTAAATCACCAACATAATTAACTATGTAAGGTTGTTGATAAGGGGTTTTTGTAAGTTAAGAATAACTTTTTTTAATAATTATAGGCTTTATTTTTTATTCGCACTTGTGAACAAAAAGTTAAGATGATAAAATTAAGGTTAAGTATGTTAATATATACATTAAGCTTTCGTTATTAGGTGATAAATTATTTGCAATTAATTTAAAAATTTAGTCAATTTATTCGCTCAATGAAAGAAAAGGTTTTTCTTAATTTATAGAGTTTTTGTCACAGACACAATTATCTATTATTAATTATAGTTTTGAAGTATATATTTATTTAATTAAATATTGACTAGGATATAAGCCATAAGCCTTAAAAATAATTGAAAAGTAATTTTAAAAAAGGCAATAAAGGAGTTTAAGAGATTAATGTCAGAAAAAATACTTTTGGTTGATGATGAAGAAGCAATCATTGAATCTATTGAATTTGCATTAAAGCAAGAAGGCTTTGAGGTAGTTAAAGCTGGAGATGGTCAAGAAGCTTTGCAAAAAGTTCAACTTGAAAAACCAAACCTTATTGTTCTTGACTTAATGCTTCCTGAAGTTAGTGGTCTGGAAGTTTGTAGAATCTTAAGACGTGAAAGAAATGAAGTGCCTATAATCATGTTAACAGCTAAAGGCGAAGAGATTGATCGAGTAATTGGTCTTGAAGTGGGTGCAGATGATTATTTAGTTAAACCTTTTAGCTTAAGAGAACTTACAGCTAGGATTAGAGCTTTACTTAGACGTAGTAAGCCTAGTGATGCAGAAAGCGGTAACGTTGAAATGCACCAATACGAAGATTTATCTATGAATCTTACCGAACACAAAGTAACTGTAAAAGGAAAACTTGTCGAGCTATCACCTAAAGAATTTAAGATTCTTGCAATGCTTATGTCAAGCCCTAACAAAGTTTTTTCGAGAGAAGATCTTCTGGAACAGGTATGGGGTTTAGACTTTTATGGTGATACCAAAACAGTAGACGTACATATCAGATGGTTAAGAGAAAAAATTGAATCTGATGCTAGTAATCCTAAATATGTTCAGACCGTTAGAGGATTTGGCTACAGATTAGGAGGTTAAAACTTTGTCTGATTTTAAAAATGGAATTGTTATTCTAAATACTGAGTTATTAATACAATATATTGATGACTCAGCCAAAGATATACTTAAGCTTGATAATACATCACTAAATAAAAATATTAATGATTTGATTACTGATAAGCAAATAGTTGAATTAATTAGTAAGAGTAAAATTTCAAATAAAGCTGAAACTGCTGAAGTTATACCTTCATGGAACGAAGCAAAAACTTTGTTCTTTAAGGTAGAATCATACATTACTAGCAAAGAGTCAGGTACATTTGTTTTTGTTAGTGATCTGTCTAATGTTAGAAGACTTGAAGGTATACAGAAAGAATTTGTTGCTAATGTATCACATGAGTTGAGAACACCATTAACATCAATAAAAATGGCAGCTGAATCGCTTCAATTGGGTGCTATTGATGATGAAAAAATGAGAAATAAGTTTTTATCAAATATTCAAAGAGAAGCAGATAGATTAACTCGTCTTGTTAATGAGTTATTGGTTATTGCTAATCTTGATAACAAAGTAACTTTACATATTTCTAAATTTGACCCAATAGAGTTATTAAGTGATGTTGTAACAGTTATGAGGCATCATGCAACTTTAAACGACCTTACTTTAATTGATAATTTCCCTGAAACTCTACCATTTATTGAAGCTGATAAAGATCGTATTCAACAGGTATTAATTAATTTAACTGATAATGCTATCAAATGTAATCGTCAAAATGGTAAGGTTACTCTGACAGCTTACGAAGAAAAAGGTAATTTGGTTGTCAAAGTTAAAGATACTGGAATAGGTATCCATAAAGTTGACATAGATAAAATATTTGATAGATTTTTTAGAGTTGATCGTTCAAGGTCAAGAGTTACTGGTGGTACAGGTCTCGGGTTATCTATAGTTAAGGATATTATAATTGCTCATGGTGGCACAATTAATGTAGAAAGTGAAGTTGATGTTGGCACAACACTTATTGTCTCACTTCCATTCAAAACACCCATCAAACAAACTCAATCATTTTAATTTAATTTGAAAGTATCACCTTTACTTAATAAAGTAATTCTTTTTATCAAAGAGAATAATTTATTAAGTAAAGGTGATAATTGTTTATTGGCTGTTTCTGGTGGCTTTGATTCGGTTGTTCTCTTAGATTTATTTATCCATCTAAAAAAACTTTTTCATATCTCTTTTTCCATAGCTCATGTTAACTATAATCTTCGTGGTCAATATTCTACAGATGAAGAGTTATATGTAAAGTCATTGTCAGAACTGTATGGATTAAAGTTTTATTCTATTTCAGTTAATTTAAATCAAATCATAAAAGAAAAAAAAGACTCTTTAGAAAATGTTGCTAGAAATATTCGTTATGATTTTTTTGAAAAAATTTCGTTGGATCATAAATATAATAAAATAGTTGTCGCTCATAATGCCAATGATCAAGCTGAAACAGTCTTACTAAAACTAATTAGAGGTTCTATCTCAGGATTAAAAGGAATTGAATCAAAAAGATTATTGTCACAATGTAGCAAAATAGAAGTTATTAGACCAATTTTATGTATTAGTAGAGAGCAGATTATTAAATATTGCAAAGCTAATAATTTACAGCCAAAGACAGACTTATCAAACTTAGAAAATATTTATCAAAGAAATAGAGTAAGAAATACAATAATACCTATATTAATAGAAGAAAATAACAATTTTTTAGATCTTATACAACAAACAACTAAAGTTATCAGTCAAGAAGATAAATATTTAGAAAAAATTGCTGAAAAAGAATATCAAAATGTTTTAATAAAAAAAGAAATTAGTTACATAATCCTTGATCATAAAAAAGTCATAATTTATGAGGAATGTTTGCAAAGACGAATCTTTAAATATACATTGCAAGAGCTTACAGGTGATATTAATAGCTTTGCTTATAAAAGCCTAGAGGCAATTAAAAATAGTATTAAAAAAGGCGATAGTAATAAACTTATTGAATTAACTAACAATTATTTTTTTATCAAATCCAAAAATAAATTAATTTTTAGTTATGGAAAATTTGATGATTTTTAGAAATATTATTTTGATTTAAGATGATATATGCAATATTACTGTACGATGTTAATCTTTAAATAAACAATAATAATATTATGTAGGGTTATGGCTCACATACCCTCTTAAATAATTGGTAAAAAGTTAATGAAAATAGCTATTGTAGGCACAGGATATGTTGGTTTAGTTACAGGTACATGCTTTGCTGAAATGGGAAATGATGTAACCTGTATTGATATTAACCAAGAAAAAATTGATGACTTAAAAAAAGGTATTTTACCAATTTATGAGCCTGGTCTTGAAGAAATT
>JACMQJ010000525.1 GCA_014377055.1 Candidatus Sericytochromatia bacterium | reverse complement strand
TTTCTTGCAAAAGTAGCACTTCCTGGCTGACTAGAATCAAGCTTATTTTTTCTATCATAAGCTCCATCAGCTAAATTTTCTTTAATAGTACCAAAAATAGCTGATGATCTACCAAAAGCTGATGACTGAGGATTGCTTGTACTCTGATCATTAAGATTAATTGAATCTTTACCATTTACTTTTATAACTGATAATGTAGCTCCTTCTTTTCCTGAGTTTGGATTATCTGATGCTAACTTAGGATTTTCGGCTGTTGTTGTGTCTGTTTTCGCTGCAACTGCTGGATCTGTTATTGTTGTGTCTTTTTTCCCTGAGTCTGGATCTGTTGTCGCTGGATCTGCTGGATCTGTTTTCTCTGGCTTATCTACTTTTTGACCCTTTTCATCTTTACCTTCTTTTTTATATGCCTCTGTTGCGACAGTTCTAAGCTCTTTTGCTATACCTCCTAAGTTTTCTGCTTTAGCATCTGATTTATTTGCTTTATCTTGAAGTTTTGCAACATCAGGTGAACCCTTTTTCTTAGCTTCATCAAGATTTTTTTTATCTGTACTAGCTTCTTTTCTAGCATCAGTGGCTTTATTTTCTGCCTTTTTAGCTTTATCATCGGCTTTATCACCTTCACTTTTTTTAGGGATGAACGCTCCAATAGCTGAAGCGGCAGCGGCAATTGCACCAACAGCAGCTCCTAGAGTTGCATTTGCTATTTTTTTATCTGCTAATTGTATCTCTGATTGTGCTAAGAAAGCATCTCTTTTAGCTTTTTTGGCTGTCCTTGAAGATTCATCAACATTTGTTTTCTTGGCAACATCTTGAGTATCTACCTCTTGGCTTCTTTGAGCTTTGAGAGTACCTTGTTCTTTAAGCTTCTCTTTTTCTACAGCTTCTCTACGAGCTTGGAGCATTCTTATGTTAGCCATTGCAAAAAACCTTTACAGAATAAAAATAAATCCCCAGAATAGCCTTATTTCAATATAAAAAACTTTATCGAAATAAAATAGCTTTCCTCTATTTTAACACAGGATAATTATTATTATTTAAAAATAACTTTTATCCCAATAGACTACTAATATATTAGACTTGTGAATATTTCATACCAAATGAAATAAAAAGATATTGAGTATTTTACATTTCTTTAATCGACTTTATACGTATTTAACAATTAGACTAATAATATTTGGAATCTTTATACAATTTTTTAATAATAGATAAATTTCTCTAAAATTACCTAATTATATTAAGTCGCTAAAAACAGCTTATCAAAAAATATAAAAAGAAGTTAAAATAATTATAGATATTATTAGGCGAATTGGCAAAAAAGGTAATTAAATAATGAGAGCTGGCGGTGGTATAAAAGCAATTAATTACTCTTTGAAAGTTGCCCAAAAAGTTGGTAATAAAAATTTTATTGAGGCAATTACGTCAAAAAACACTTGTAAAACTTGTGCTTTGGGTATGGGTGGGCAACAAGGAGGTATGAAAAATGAAGCAGGTCATTTTCCTGAAATATGTAAAAAAAGTATGCAAGCAAACTTAACCGATATTCAACCTGCTATCGCCAAAAAAGTTTTTTCAAAAAATAGTATAGAAGATTTTAAAAAGATGTCAGGTCGTCAGTTAGAGCATCTTGGTAGGCTAAATGACCCTCTTTATAAGAGTACAGGTGACACTCATTATAAACCTGTATCTTGGGATTTTGTAATTGGTAAAATTATTGAAAAATTAAAAGTTACTGATGCTAATAAAACCTTTTTTTATAGCTCTGGTAGATCATCAAATGAAGCTGGGTTTTTATTACAACTGTTTGCCAGAGTTTATGGAACTAATAATGTAAATAACTGTTCTTTTTATTGTCATCAGGCCTCTGGTGAAGGTCTTAAAACTACTATTGGTAGTGGTACAGCTACTATTCAACTTGATGACATTGAACATACAGATTTAATTTTTGTGATAGGTGCAAACCCTGCCTCTAATCATCCTAGATTTGTTAGAGAACTAATGTTATGTAGAAGAAGAGGTGGTAATGTTATTGTTATTAATCCAGCAAAAGAATTAGGACTAGTAAAATTTGCTGTTCCTAGTGATGTTCAATCAATGTTAACAGGTGGTTCAGATATTGCCTCTGAATACATACAACCTAATATTAGTGGTGATATTGCTTTATTTAAGGGAATAGCAAAATTTATTATTGAATCTGAGCAATATGATTTAAACTTTATTCACAATTACACCAATAATTTTTCAGCTTATCAGGAAGACATAAAAAATACATCATGGAATGAAATTGTTAATAACTCTGGAATATCTAAGGAAGAGATAAAAAAAGTTGCTGATATTTATGCTTCAGCAAAAAATGTTGTTTTTTCATGGGCGATGGGCATGACACATCATGAGCATGGTGTAGAAAATGTCGAAAGTATAGCCAATCTTTGTTTATTAAGAGGAATGATTGGTAGAAAATATGCCGGTTTATTACCTCTTAGAGGTCATAGTAATGTACAGGGTATAGGCTCAGTTGGAGTTACACCAATGTTAAAAGATAAGGTTTTTAAAAATATAGAAGAATTTCTAAAGATAAAATTGCCTACTAGCGAAGGTATGGACACTATGGCTTGTATGAAAGCTGCAATGAAAGATGAAATTGATTTTGCTTTTTTATTAGGAGGTAATTTGTATGGTTCTAATCCTGATTCAAAATTTGCCGAAAAAGCCTTGGATAATATTCCTTTTAAAGTTTTTTTAAATACTACGCTCAATTATGGTCATTTTTTTGGAGTAGAACAAGAAAGCATTATTTTACCTGTAGCCGCACGTGATGAAGAAAAGCAAAAAACAACTCAAGAATCAATGTTCAATTTTATACGATTAAGTGATGGTGGGATATTACGTTTGGATAATGTTCGTTCTGAAGTTGATATTATTAGTGATGTTGCTATTGGTGTTTTGGGAAATGAACCTATTAATTTTTCTGAATTCAAAAATCATATTAATATCAGAAAAGCAATAGCCAATGTAGTTCCAGGATTTGATGAGTTATTAAATATTGATCAGAGTAAAAAAGAATTTCATCTAAAAGGTAGGGTATTACATACACCAGAGTTTAAGACTAAGGATAAAAAAGCAAATTTTCAAGTTGTAAAAATACCTGAGCTAAAAGCAAAAAATAAAGATGAGTTCTGCATGATGAGTATCAGAAGCGAAGGTCAATTTAACACTATAGTTTATGAAGAAACAGATATTTATCGAGGTCAGGATAGTAGATGGATTGTTTTGATGAATAAAAAAGATATTCACAAATTAGGCTTAGAAGAAAATGAAAAAGTTACTCTACAATCATCTGTAGGAGAGATGAAAGATATTGTTGTTAGACAATTTGATTTACCTAGAGGAAATATTGCTACATATTATCCAGAGTCTAATGTACTAATACCTACAACTGTTGACCCACGTAGCAAAAC
>JACMQJ010000524.1 GCA_014377055.1 Candidatus Sericytochromatia bacterium | reverse complement strand
CAAGCTTCTGTACTTTGATGAGCAAACATAATACTAATAATGCCAGATGTTTGTTTTTCTATAGCCTCAAAGATTTGCCATAATTTTTCTTCAAAATGTTTTTTTGCTTTTAATTCATTCCCATTATGATTATGCTTTAAAGCTGTACATTCTTCAGATTTAGGAGTTTGCGGAAAAGCAAAATTTAAGGGATAAATATCTTTTTTAAGTTCTTTTTTCTTTGCCATAATATTCTATAAAAAATAATAATTTATCATTACCAATTCATTAATCATAGTTAATCATTAAATCACAGTTCAGACTTTGCTGTTTACAATGTATCATAATGACCACCTATAGCAAAAACATAGATATATTGATCATCAAATTTATATATAACTCGATCTTTTTGTGATAGCCTTCGTGACCAAAAACTTGATAAAGTATGCTTTAGTTGTTCTGGTTTTCCTAATCCTTCTGATGGTTGATTTCTTTGCATTTCTTTTAATATTTTACAAAGATTTTTATGTAAAACTTTATCTTTATCTCTTAAATCTTCATACTCAGCCCAAGTATTACCTTCAAATACTATTGATCTCATCTAGTTGTTCTTTCGTTGGTTTATATCCTTTTATTGTATTATGAGTTTTTATAGAATCAGATATTTGTTTCATTAAAGAACTATTCTGTAACACATAAAGAGTTTCCTGTTCTCTCTGCCAGTCTTCAAAGCTTATAACAACAAATTCCTTTCCTTCTCTACGAGTTACCTTTAAAGGTTCATGGTTATTAATAACTTCTTCAACAGAAGTTTTTAGATTTGCTCTAAAATTATTAACTGATAATTCTTTCATAATTTTCACCTTTGTAATTAAATTACATGAATATAATTATGTACTGAAAACATGTACAAATCAAAAAAATTTAATTAAAATTATTAGGACGAACATTTAAAAACTAAATTATAACTCAGACTTTTTCTTCCATTCTTCCATAGGAAGTAAATATTGTATACCTTTTGATTTTAATTCAAACTGTAAATTATTGGCAGGATTTTGTATTTTGAATAATTCGGGTCTGCTCTTACAATTTACTACAATATACAGCCAGGCATTATCCCCTAATTGAGCCAGTCTGTTCATTTCATTTTCAGACAGCATAACCTGACCAACAGAACTACCTCCCTTAACTTCGATATATCTTTTCAAATCTTCTGGGCTAGTGCTTTTTATGTCATAACCATAATTCTTTGCAGAAACATCCTCAGGAGTCCAGCTACGTTCTCTTTCAAAAGCCATAACAACTTCCATGGCTATTGCTTCTACTTCATCATCACGCTTCATTCCATAGTGATTCTCATATTCTAGCTGGTTTAAAGGAACTACATAAGCACATCCTAAAACTTCAGGTGGTTTCATGCTTAGTTGTTGCATTAGTTCCAGCTTTTCTATTCGTTCTTTCTTTTTTCTTACCAGTTCAGTAATTCTATGCTGCTTTTTCTCTACTTTATCATTGACCTTCTGATCGCCTAAAAGAATTTTTCCCTGTAGTTCATTAATTTCAGCAGTTAAATCAATTATTATGTTGGTAAAAGCTTCTTCCAGATAAATTTTCCTACTTTCACTATCTTCTTTTACTCTATTTAATGTATCTTCAAATTGAGGTATAGTAACATTTTCAAAGCTCCATCCTATTACTTCATCATTACTGACAACACATGGACTATCAACTACTTTTGCAAATGAGTTAGGAGCATGAAGGTCAAGAAACTTTGATGGCGAAGTTATTTTAAAATCTTCAGATGATTTACCATGAATCATTAATAATTTTTCATCTGTTACACTTTTATGTTCTTTATTTGGACGATTATCAATAATCTGAGATTTTACAAAAAAAGCAAAATAATCTTCTGAATCATCTGGAGAAATCAGAATAGTGCCTTTTAGCATATCTTCTTTAAAAGTTTTACGAATAACTTTAACCAGAGAATCAAAAACAGGATTGCCAGGGTTGATATAATGAACTTTTCCTAAATCACCAATACTTTGATAGTCAAGGAATATTTGTTTATCAAAACAAAAAAGAACCTGTCTTATATCTGCGGAAATATTATAATCCTCTCTTAAGGTTTGAGCTATTGATTCTGGTAAAACATTAATTTTATAAATATAATTTCTTACCTCTGTAAACTCTCCACCAAGAGCTTTAAAGGCTTTTTCAAAAAATAGCCTGATATAATAAATAGGTTGAAGCCTTTTTTCATCAGAGCTTTCCTTAAGCCTTCTTGCATCTTTATAATCAATGGTGCTATGACCTAATTTTCCTTTCTGTTCATTTATTTTTAGCTTAAGATTTTCTTCAGTAAGTTCATTAGCT
Organism: Candidatus Sericytochromatia bacterium; assembly: GCA_014377055.1. GTDB lineage: Bacteria > Cyanobacteriota > Sericytochromatia > UBA7694 > JACMQJ01 > JACMQJ01. The sequence goes on along the minus strand of JACMQJ010000524.1, from coordinate 2,275 downwards.
ATTGCATCATCAAAAGCGGCACGTTTACCATTAAAAGTAGAGTTTATTACATCATCAAGGTTTACTCCTTCAAAAACATCTGAGATAACATCATAAACCCGATCATCTCCCATCTGTTCTCTGATCATATCTAGTTTGGTTAGTAGCCTTTCTAGGACATTACCTTCTCTGGTATTTTGAGCAACCATATTAAAAACCAGTACATCTTTTTTCTGACCATAACGGTGAATTCTTCCCGTTCTTTGTTCTAATCTGTTTGGATTCCAGGGAATATCCCAATTAATAAGAAGTCGGCAGAATTGTAAATTTATGCCTTCACCAGCAGCATCTGTCGCAATTAATATTTGTGCATCTTTAGCAAAATTACTTTGGGAAGTTCTTCTTTCTTCTACACTTTTTCCACCATGAATAGTTTCAATGATATAGCCAGTATTTTTTAATCTATCAGTTAAATAGTCTAAAGTATCTTTATGCTCAGTAAAAATAACTAGTTTTTCATTTTTATCTAATACTCCCTCAGATTGTAGTAAGTCCATGAGCTTGGTAAATTTCTTCTCTTCTTGATTACTGTTATAAAGATTTTCTGCCAGTTCAACAAGTTCTTTAACCTGTTCCATTTCAACTTTTATATCACTTGGATATTTGGCAGTAGTGAATAATTTAAATTTTTTAGGATCAGAAATAATATTTTCCAAAGATTCTCTTTCCTGATCATCAAATTCATCAAAATTATCAAGACTATTAATTTCCTGTTCAATTTTCTTTTTCTGATTCCATAGATTAGGGTTCTGTGAAAGCTCATCAACTAAACTTTTCAGGGCATTATATCTATTTCGTGAAGTTCTCATAATGGCATATATTGAGCTGGTTAAACGTCTTTGCATTACCATTAAAGCCAAAGACACATGAATATTAGCTTCCTGTTGTGCTTCTTCCCTACGTTTAGTTAGGTATTCTGTTACTCGATCATATAATCTTTTTTCTTCAGGAGTAAGTGTATACATTATTGTCTTGGTAAATCTTGCTTTAAATAAAGGCTGTCCATTCCAATCCTTCATTCCTTCTTTGAGTCTGCGAATAAAAAATTTATTAACTCCATTTTCACCTAAGTCTTTTATTCTGGATGTTACCAGGCTATCTGATGCAAAAATATCTTCATCCAAAAGTTGGGGTAAGTTTTTAAAGGTATCTCTACGTCCACGATGTGGAGTTGCTGTTAAAAGTAGCAAATGATCACATTTAGCTGAAAGCATCTCCAAAGTTTGATAACGCTTACTTACATATTTTTTCTGTCCATAATCAAAGGCAGATAATTTATGGGCTTCATCAACTATTATTATGTCCCATGATTTTTCTCTGATTACATTCTGAATATCTTCACTTATCAAAAAATCAACCGAAGTTATTAAACGGTCTGAACTTGAAAAGATATTTGGTTCTGAATTAAAGGCAGCTCTATTAACCAGCTTAAATTGAATATTAAATTTTAAGCCCATTTCATCTTCCTGCCATTGTTTAGTTAAACCACCAGGAGTAATTATCAGTATTCGTTCTACAGTTCCTCTCATCATTAGTTCTTTAATAAGCAAACCTGTCATAATAGTTTTACCAGCTCCTGTATCATCAGCCAGTAAAAAACGAATTTTTGGCAACGGTAAAAGATATTTATATAGAGCTTCTACCTGATGTGGTAAAGGATCTACAATACTACAATTTACAGCAAATAAAGGGTCAAACTGATAAGCTGAATGTATTCTTTCAGCTTCAGCATAAAGAGTAAATTTTGCAGGATCTCCTTTAAAATTAAATGATCCTTCCTGAGTAATAATTTCTAAAGCTTCAAAGGCATTATTATCAATAATTTTGGTATTTGCTTTATTAGAATTTACCCCTGTATAAGCAACAGAAACCATAGTTCCAAGCTTTTGAACTTTATTAATAATTACTGGTTCAGCAGGAATTATATTTTTTACTATTTGCCCTGTTTCAATTATCATTAAATACTTCCTTTTGTTTTTTAAGAGGTAGGCATGTTATACCTTTTTAAAAGGTAATTTGAAATTGTATGATTTAGTGTTGTTCATGACAATATGTTATTCTTAATTATGGGCAATAAAGTTGACATTGACCTTAATGTAATCATTTAAAATTAAATGTTAAATGGCATAATCTTTTCATAAGGTGAAAAATGTTAGATACAAATAAATTAATCACAGATAAAACTATTATTTTAAATATATCAGGTATGTCTTGTGCATCATGTATTGATAAAACT
>JACMQJ010000523.1 GCA_014377055.1 Candidatus Sericytochromatia bacterium | reverse complement strand
TTTTGATTTACAAGATCCACTTAAAGTTGATCAATTTATTGAAGATAATCAAATAATTTCGTTGGGAGATAGTATAAAAACTAAAGTTATTCATACTCCAGGGCATTCGCCAGGTAGTGTTTGCTTTCATTTTGATAATCCTGCTGACAACATGGTATTTTCTGGCGATACACTTTTTGCCAAAAGCATAGGACGTACAGACTTATGGGGTGGCTCACATCCTCAACTGATAAAGTCTATTAAGGATAGAATTTTTTCACTTGAAGAAAGCACAGTTGTCTGTCCTGGTCATGGAGATAAAACAACTATCTGGGAAGAAAAGAATAAGAATCCTTTTTTTACATAGAAGTAAAAGATTTAGCTACGAATTACGCAAATGAGGACAAATAAAGAAATTAAATATTTTTTAAATATTACTCGTAGTAAAACTCTTAAAAAATAAAAATCTAAAGTGAATCATTTAAACCAAAAAAGTCACGTATTTTTCTTAAAATATCACTTTTATGTGTTTCAATTTTATCTTTATGCTCTTCATGATTAAGATTATCTCGAACAAGTTCTAACTCAGCTTTACGTTTGGCTAATATTTCAGCGACAACTTCGGCTATATCAGGTCGATCATGTATTATTTCTTGAAAGATTGATTTATCTATTCTATAACAATCCGTGTCAGATATTGCGACTACTGTTGCAAATCTCTTTTCTCCTGTCATAAGTGACATCTCACCAAAAAAACTTCCTGATTTTAGCTTTGCAACTTCACAAGTTTCACCTTGATAGTTAGATATTTGAATAGATACTTGACCTTTGATAATTATATATAACCAATGAGCTTCAGCACCTTGCCTGGTTATAACTTCTCCTTGAGTAAAAGGTGCATATCTTAGTTTTGTTGCTATCTTTTCTAAATCATCAACTGTTAAATGATTAAATAACTCTATTTTTTCTAGTACATTAATTCTATTTTGTATTTCTTCTTTACTCTTTCTTTCTTTTCTATCACTGGAATCCTCTGTAACAAAAATAGCTTGAGCAGGCATTGAAAGAGGAATATTAGCTCTTTTTAAAGCATAATATATCCAAATTCTAACTTCACTATCGGTTGGGTCATCTGTGGCTAGGTTTGTTAACCAATATCTAACAGCATAATGACAAAATGTTTCTTGCATATCCATCAATATACAGCTAATAGGAGGATCTGTAGCTATATTACATATTTTTTCATTGTCAAGAGCATCTAAAACTACTCTTATTACTTCTCTTGGTGAATATCTAAAATCTACATTAAAATAAATCCATCTTCTTAGTTGATTAGGTTGATTAATTCTTTTTCCCAAAACCGAAATAGGATTTTTAATTAAAGTAATATTGGGAATGATAATTGTTTCCCAATTACGAGTTTCAATAGAGGTATATCTCCATCTAACTTCTATTACCTTACCAACCATTTTTTCATCAACTTTGATCCAATCACCAACTTTGATCGAATTATCAAGCTGTATTGCCAAACCACCCATAATATTTATTAATGAGTCTTGAAGTGAAAAACCTACTACCGCAGTGATAACCGCAGATGTAGCGACTAATCCAGATAAATTATAACCTGTACGAGAGGCAATAATAAAAAATGCAACTATTGAACTACCTGCAACGATAAGATCCTGCAAAATCATTGGTGGATTTACTTTTAGCTTAGGTAAGAATATTTTAAATATTAATATACCTGACATGCTGATTGTTGCCATAGCAGCAAGAATCAATGATGCTAATCTTATATCAGAATAAATACTCGATTTTAAATATAATAATAATCCAGCAATAGTAGTTAAAATTATATGGAAGAATATCATTAAAGTGATACTTAGAATCCGTTTATTTTCCCGATACTGTGTATATTTACCTAAAAAAGAAGTTAGGATGAAAAAGCAAATAATTACTATTGTATTATCATTGATTATTTCATTAATAATAGAAGACCATACTTCCATTTTTTGTTTAAACTACCCCATAAATAAAAATTTCTAAATTAGTAGCTGATTAATAAGTCCTTTTTTAGCTTGAGAAATACGTATCTTAAAGATCCATTTTAGATAATTTGGTTGGACTATTTGCACTAGTTAATAACGAAAATATATCACTGGCTGTTTCTTCTATTGCTTTCGCAGAAACATCAACAATCAAACATTTCAGACTTTTCATAATACTCTCAGCATATTCAAGTTCATCAAGTATTTTATTATAGTCAGCATATTCAGAACTTGAGCTTAAACCCAAATGCTTTAATCTTGAAGTCCTGATACCTATTAATATCTCAGGATCGATAGTTAAACCTATTATCTTTTCTGAAGGTATATTAAATAATTCTTTGGGAGGTATTGATCCTCTAACCAATGGTATGTTACCTGCTTTTATACCTCTTTGCTGTGCCAAGTACATACAGGTAGGAGTTTTGGATGTTCTCGATACACCTATTAAAACAACATCTGCTTCTCTGATTCCATTGGGTATTTTACCATCATCAAATTTTATAGCAAATTCAATTGCTTCAATTCTTTTAAAATATTTGTCATCCAAAATTTGATTTAGACCTGATTCAAGCCTTGGTTGCTTGTTCAAAATACTACTGATACAATCAATCATCGGATTAATAATATCTACTGTTGGTATATTATATTTTTCAGCTTCTTTTTTTATTTTTTCTCTAAATTCTGGAACTACAACTGTATAAGCAACTATACATGGCTTGTAATATTCTATAGCACTCATTATTTGTGATATTTGTTGAGTATTAACAATACGTGGTAATACTTCTTGAACAATATTATTTTCAACTCCAACCTCAGTAGGCACAAACTGCCTTATAGAAGCTAATACAAGGGATTCAGCTGTTAGCCCTGTACCATCAGACATTGTAAAAATAGTAAGTTCTCTTTTTTTATGTGCCATATTTATTTACCTATAGACAGAATAATCTATTTCAGGGAATATATTATCTATATACTCTATTTTTGTTAACCATTCATCATCTATCTCAGCTCTTTTAACCATTTCATATAATTTATTAAATCTATGAATATGATTTTTAGTTCTTTTTTCTGCATATTCAGGCATTGTACCAGTTTGCATAATAAAAGCCCAATCACTACTTTGAGCAAGTAACAATTCTCTTGCCATTTGATTTAACGCTCTTTTTTGAAGTGGATAAGGTTCTTGGAATAAATAAGCAACTTCTACCATTTGTTCTGCTGCTTTATTTAGGTAACGATAAATATGATCGTTATTAGGATTTAGCCAAAAACTATTATAGCCATTTGCTCCCCAGCTTGAAGAAGAAGGTTGTGACATCTGATTTACAGGGTTATTATACAAATATTCACTTGGTGTTGTCATTTTATAAATATCTTGTTGTGCTGCATATCTAATCAAATAATTTAAAAATTTAGGACCTTCAAACCACCAATGACCATATAACTCTGCATCATAAGGTGATAAAACTATTGGGCTTCTACCCATAATGCCATATAAATTTTGTATTTGTTTTTGTCTTTTTAACAAAAAGTCTTGAGCATTTAGATTAGCTGTTCTATTCGCTGCTTCAATATCATAAGGCATTTTTTTATCAGTTTTATCAGTGACACGATAATATTTTATTCCTGTATTTTTTCTTGTACCATCTGGTTGAACATAATCCTTGATATATTCTTGTGGCATATCATAACCAAGATCTCTATAATATTCACGATAATTAGGATTGCTTGGGTAACCAATAATAGAACTCCAAACTTGTTCAGATGATTCTTTATCTCTACAAAAAACAGACACACCAGAATCGGGGCAAACAATAGGGGCATAAGCTCCATATCTAGGTTTTGGTGTAGCATGCAAAATACCATGAGTATCAGTAAAGAAAAAATTAATTCCTGCATCTTTTAGATAACTATCCACACCAGGATAATAGCCACATTCAGGCAGCCAAATACCACGTGGAGATCTTCCCAAATGTATTTTATAATTATTAGCAGCAACTTCTACTTGAGCTTTTACAGCTTGAGGAATATTTTGCATTAATGGAAAAAACCCATGTGTAGCACCACAAGTAATAATTTCGAGAACACCATAATCTTGAAATTGTTTAAAAGCACTGACAAGGTTTTTATTGTATTTATTGACAAATATTTCATAAGTTGCCAAAAATCTTTGATGATAATAATTTGCTAAAGGTTCAAAATCGGGATCACCTTTGGTTCTAAAAAGTTCTTTTTCAGATAACTCGATCAATTTACCCAAATATACAAGATACCTTTCTTGCAATAAAGGATCAGTTAACATCGCAATCAAAGGAGGAGTAAGTGACATCGTTATTCTAAAATCTATACCATCATTAACTAACCCTTCATACATAGAAATTAATGGAACATAGGTTTCTGTAATAGCTTCAAAAAGCCAATGTTCTTCCAAGAAAAAATCATATTCGGGGTGTCTGACGTAAGGGAGATGTGCATGTAAAACCATAGCAGAATATCCTATAGGCATCTTATTTACTCCTTCTGTGTTGTATATATCTTACTTATTTTTAATAAACTTATTTTCATTCCTTTATTTTGTTCCTTCCTTTGAAAAGGAAGGTCAGGATGGCTTTTTTATTTCCTATCTTTAAAAAGAGAGGGCTAAAGTGAGTTTCTTATTCTGCGTCGTCAGGTATTGACTCAAGGTATCTTTCAGCATCAATTGCAGCCATACATCCGCTACCAGCAGCAGTTATAGCTTGTCTATATACATGATCTTGAACATCACCACAAGCAAAAATACCTTCAATATTTGTCTTAGAGCCTTTTTGTGCTGTATGCAAATATCCTTGATGATCAAAATCAAGTTGACCTTCAAATAATTTTGCATTTGGTGTGTGACCTATAGCAACAAAAACTCCATCTAAAACAAGTTTGGTATGAACATCTGTTTTAAGGTTTCTTAACATAATAGAATCTACTTTTTTATCACCAAATACCTCTGTTATTTCTGAATCCCAAATAAATTCTATTTTTTCATTTTTAAAAGCTTTGTCTTGCATAATTTTTGAGGCTCTAAGTTTATCTCTTCTATGTATTAAATAAACTTTTGAAGCAAACCTTGTTAAAAAAACAGCTTCTTCAAGAGCTGAATCTCCACCACCGACAACACAAATTATTTTATTTTTAAAAAAAGCTCCGTCACATGTTGCACATGTTGATACACCGTGACCCATCATTCTTCTTTCTGACTCAATATTTAATAATTTTGCTGTTGCTCCTGTTGAAACAATAACTGATTTTGCTCTAAATGTTTTATCATCAACTTCAACCAAAAAGGGGCTTTGTTTAAAATCAACCATAGTTACATCTTCTGTAATAAATCTAGTACCAAACTTTTCAGCTTGAGCTCTAAAATCAACCATCAAATCGGGCCCCATCTTTCCCTCTGGAAAGCCTGGAAAATTTTCTACTTCTGTAGTCCACATAAGCTGACCGCCTGCTGTATATCCTTCGATAACTAATGGGTTAAGGTTCGCTCTAGCGGCATATATTGCAGCTGTTAAACCAGCAGGTCCTGATCCTATTATAATAACATCTTCAACCTTATTTTCTTCTGACATCTATTTTTATCTCCTAATATTAAAAAACTTAAATCTCAATTAACTTCTAAATTAATTTTTAATATTAAATTCTATCATTAATTTTGCCATCTAAGATATTTTATAATGCTTAATTTATTAATAGTAATTTAAAAAATTGGATGTATCAAATTTATATTCAAGTAAAATTGGTTTGCAGTTTTTTACTAAACAAGAGGTTTAAACTACTTATTTGTAGGTATAGGGACTTTTAAAACCAATTCTTAACAAATATATTCAAGTTTTTAATAAAAAAAATGACATAAAAGAACAGGTATTTATATTAAACATAAATACCTGTTTTAGATTTTTAAAGTAAAGGCTTATTAAAAATTGAAATCAGCTGGAACAGGAATAAATCTATTTGCAGCAGGTTGATTGTTTGTGTAATATGTAGTAATTTCACCAGTTGCTTTCATTGCACCAAAGCCATGTGTTTTTGAGTTGAATTTAACTACGTTTGATTGATAACCTTTTGAAAAAGAAGTTACATCAAAATAGTAGCTTACTTCTGAACCTTGATATTTTTGAAATTCGATAGCGGCTTGCAAATATTGATCTGCACTAGCTAAATGAAATTCTGGAACTCCATGTTTATGAAAATGTACATCAAGATTTTGAGCTGAGGTAAGATTTTCTGCTGGTCTTGCTGCCCATTGTCCGTTCGGTAATACATGTCTTTGGGTTGAGATTAATTTTATTTGATCATCAGTAAGCTTTACGCCCATTTTTGCTGCTTTAGCAACAAAGTCTTGAACTACTGTAGTATATGTACCAGCTGTTAAATTATTTTTTGCAGATGAGATACTTGATTGTTGATTTAAATCAATAGGAGCATTAAGGTCAGTTTGACTACCACATGCAGTTAAAGTTGAAAGTGCTAATATAGCTGATCCGATTAAGCTGATTAATTTTTTTGTCATTATGTAATGTCTCCAAGACAATTCTATCTCAATATTCATAAAATAATTATAGTTCAAAGGTTAATATTACTTGTCACTATTAACTAAATTTTTACTATAAATTAACCTTATTTTAACTTATCATTTTTTGCTTTAATTACAGCAGGACAAACAGATGTTTCTTCAGGCTCTAATTTTATTGTACAGCCACCTTGAGCATGAAGATCACATTTTCTAAGTTTTTGGTTAATAAACTTGGTACCAAAAAAACCTTTTTTCGGTTCACCACGTACTTTTAAGTGTACCTCTACACCTTGTTTTGAGCAATTAAAGAGTATATCTTTTATTTCTCTACCTTCTTGATTAGCCAATTTTAATCTTCTCCTAAACTAAAACTTATCTGGTACATGTTCATAATCTTCAGGAATAGAGTTGAGAGATTTATCATCAACCAATTCAATAAAATTAGATGTTCTTTTATTGCTATTAAGAATTTCTTTAGGAAATCTTTTTTCTATTTCTTCTTCAAGTCTATTCTCCTGAATCGCCTTGACTATATCAGGATCTTCAAGAATTTTTTTACTAAATGAATCAACAACTCTAGCATAAAGTGTATTAGCTCGGTCAAGATGATTAGTAAATTCAAGAACCTCAGAAAAATGATCTGTATGAAGTAAAACAACCAAACTTCTTAAACACATCTCTCTATTAAACCATAATGAAGGATCATTATCTTCATATTTTTTTTCTATTATTTTTACTAAAGTCTTTTCAATTTCAGATAAAGTTCCTATTATTTCTTCATCACTAATTAATTGCACTCCTGCAAAATCTATTTCTATAAAATATTTTTCTACAAATTTATTTAAATCATCAGAGAGGACTTCTATTTTACTCATTAATCATTCCTAAATTAAAAACTTATATAACTTTAGATACATTCTATTATAAAAAAGAAAATTATTAAACTTATTTTCTTTACCTTTTGTCAAATTTTATTTAAGAGTTTTAGTTTGGAAGTCTATTTTTATATGATTGTAAAATACACTGTGCTGCTATTTGGTCAACTATATCACGATTTTTACTTGGCTTTTTACCCATATTATGTAAGATTTCATGTGCATCCATTGTACTCATCGCTTCATCTTCAAGCTCAATTTGTATATTATCAGGTAATTCTACCTTTATATAATCAATAATTTTTCTAGTTTCAATTGTTTTTTTGGATTCTTTACCCGATAAAGTAATTGGTACACCAAAAACAATAGTACCAATATTTTTTTCTTCAATTACATCTTTTATATCTTGAATTAATTTTTTTTTATTTTCAAAAATAAGAGTTTTAAGTCGTTGAACTGTTATATTAAGTGGATCTGTAACAGCAAGACCAATTCTTTTTTGTCCCAAATCTACGCCCAGAAATCTTTTTTCCATTAAATTTTAGCTATTTTTTAATTACTGAAATGTTACTATTTTCAGCATTTACTCTAAATATTCCATTACTTGAATCAATTTCCCACTCTGCATAACCAAACTTTTTTTCTAGTATCATTTGTGAAATAGGAAAGTTTTTTAATCCTTGAGTTTTAGCTTTTTGAATAGCTTGACTACTATTAATTCTAATATCAAAACTTCTTATTTCAGTGCCAAAAAAATTATCAGGAACTTCTTCTCCAAATCCAGAAAATCCATGCCTAAAAGCATTTCTTTTAAAAGGTGATTTAAAATAGTAAGTCCAATTGACATAACCATCTTCATTAATCCAATTGGCTTCAGCTCTAACAAGATTAGCTGAAATATCCCATCTTCTAGCATCAGATTGTGCTATAAAAAGATCTGATTCAAACTGATTATTAAGATTTTTTTGACTACTAATATTATCTGTCTGAGTTGGAGTATTAGTTGTGATATTATTAGTTAGTTGACAAGAACTAATAAATAAAAAAGTAACAAGTAAAGAAAGTTTAATTTTCATTAGTAAAACCTAATTTGCAAGACTATTTATCTCCTTGTTCCTATTTTATAGAATTATGATATTTAAAAGTTGTTGGAATAATTATTTTAGTATTAATAGGAACTAAATTTTCATTTTTTATTTGTGGATTAAGAATTTTAAGCTCATTAACTCTATTTTCATTGTCAAGATATTTATCAGCAATAATTGTTAAAGTTTTTTCATCTTTTTGTGTAATAACTTCTCTAGTTTCAGGTATAGAGAATTGTTTAATATTATTAGATTTAACAGGAATAAAATTACCTGCAAGACTAGATTTAACACCATCTAAAACTCTCTGAACTGAAAAATTATCAGAAGTATCAGTTTTTCTTCCTGGAGGAATAGCTATATCTCTATGCCTAGTAATGTTAGCTACAGGTATATTATAGGTTTTTACTAAATATGAAACAAGATTAATTACAGCATTATATTGTGCATCTGGATAAGGCTCTACTGAGTCACCAACATTACAAATCTCAATACCTATAGAAAAATCATTCACATTACTAACACCATTAAAGATACTTTTACCTGCATGCCAAGCTCTAGCACTATCTACTACAGGTTGAACTAAATAACCTGATCTATCGACGATATAATGTGAGCTAACTTGAGCTTTTGGATCAGCAAAAAAGTTACCAGTTGCTTTAGCGTCTGCTGCACTGGCAGTATGATGAAGTATTATAGCTGAAATAGATGCTCCATCAGGTCTTTCATTTTGGTTTGGTGAAGTCATATCAATAGTAACAGGCTTCTGTATAGTCAAATTTGCATTCGGATTAGCAAAAATATTAACATCAGATTTTTGAGCATTGTTTGTAGTTTGTGAACAAGAAATTAATAAAGAGGAAGCCAATAAAACCACAAATGTTTTTTTAATATCCATTAATCTTACCTGAAACTTAAATTTTAGTTAATTATAACATAATCTTTTGTTATTATAAGGTAGATTTTTAAAAACTTATAAAAAAGTGTAAAGTTTCATCAAATTATTTTTACAAGTCGCATAAAAATTGATAGCCAATTGGTACCGAATACATCTTTTTTAATGTATTTATATCTCTAGTTGTAATACTTGCCTCAGATCTAGCGGTGGCATAAACAGCACCATTTAGATCTGGGCCATGATCAAGGCTTAGTGCATGTCCCATTTCGTGAGTTGCTATATTCATAAACATCTCATCACCAAAAAATATTGGCTTATCAGAATACCAACCTGGTTGAGCCCTAACGGCTAAGTCAATATAACATCTTTGTTTTCTGTTAGGATTATTTTTGTAAGGTATGGACTGTGCAAGACCCCAATAGTCTTGATGTTCAAAATATTCACTCCAGCGAACAACTACTTTTGCTTCTTTTTCATTGTTGACAAATTTAAATTGGACTATCTCTGGAATTTTATTTTGCCATCCCAAAAAAGCATTTTTAGTCATATCTCTAAAATGTTCGGGATCATTAATATTATATTTTTTTTCATCAGGTAAAGGTATATAAACACTTAAGGGAAAATCACGTTTGTCCCATTTAGAATATTCTCTTAAAAAAGTC
>JACMQJ010000522.1 GCA_014377055.1 Candidatus Sericytochromatia bacterium | reverse complement strand
GATGTAAAAACAATCGGCAAAAGCTCTTCTTGTACTTTTTTTAATCCTTCTGGAGAAGTAATATTCTGCAAATCAACAAAGAAATATCTTAGAAGTAAAATGTTAATAATCAAAGCAACTTGAAAAAATGGTTGAGCATATTTTTTTTCTTGATGAAACAAATTATTATTTTTTCGTTCATAAGCTTCAAAAAACTCCTCAACAATTGTACCAACAAAAAACCAATTAAAACTGATAAAAATAAAGCCCCAGTTTTGATATTTATCTGGTATTACACCAGTAATAAAGCCTATAAAACCACTTGTAACAGATGTAAGAGCAAAATATATCCATAGCCTTGAAGGATATATTTTAAATACTAATATATAAAATATTGTCGCAGGAATTGAAAGTGTATAATCCTTTAGATTTACTAAAACTGAGAAGCTTGTCATTAATAAAGCTAGATTGTATAAAGGCTCCGATATTAAGTAAGGAAATATGGAAGAAAAACGATCCTGAAAACGATAAGGATTTACAGTATCATCATTAAACAAAGTTTTTAATGTCATTGAGCTTTTAATTACTTCTTTTTTATTTAAATCAATTTTATTAGAATTGGAAAACCTTAATTGAATAAAATAGCCACTTGATAAATACAAAAAACTAAGTAAAACAGCATAATAACGATAGTTATAAAAACTCATTGTAGGATTAATAACAGAAATAAGACTAAAATAAGCAATGCTAAAAGTAACAATACTGACATAGCTTAAGACATTTCTCTTATAATAGATAGAATTAAGTAAATAAATGGAAGAAAGAATAAACATGGAAATAAAGGTATAGCTAGACCATGAGTCAAAAAGACTTATTTTTGCCCAAATATCTATTGATGTTAATATTGAGATAAAGTAAAACGATTCTTTCCATTTTTCAAACTTTTTAATATTCGCCAAGAGAACAATTATCAGCATCGTTATACTAATTATCATTGATTGTATATCATTAGTTAAATTCCATAGAATTAAAATGAAATACATGAATGAATTGAAAAAAAGTCCTCCCATAATATTATTAAAAAATTTTAGATACTTATTTTGATGATTTCCAAAAACGGACAACTCATCTTTTGTTGAGCTTTGTTTAAAAAGATCCTGATTAAAAACATACATGATAAGACCAATAAAACAAGTAATAATAAATTTTGAAATATCTGAAAAAGATATTATTGGTGATATAAAAGATAAAATATAACCTGAAATAATTATATTTTTCAACATTGGTAATATATTTACTTCAATATTATCAACTTTAATTAAACACTTTATTTTTTGAGCTATATTCCATAATAAGCTAGCTATCAGGATCACAATAAGACCATAAGATTGAAGGCTAAAGTTATTTGAAGAAATCAAAATAAAATAAATATAGATTAGTAAGCTATGCAAAATCAGAATAGGTTTAACATTATTAGAAGTTTTATCAATCTTTAAATCATTATTTAATATTTTAGAACCTAAAAAAAGCAAAGAAAATAATAACAATAAAGTTAAGGTTTCAAAATCTGAGTTTAGAAGATTAAGTTGTGAAAAAAGATCTTGTATTTTAGCTGGAAGAGCTGCCGATAGACCAAGTAAGACAAATATTATAAAATAACTAAATCTCAATTTATTGTACAAAGTTTTTAAAACTAAATAATTAATAAGAGGTATTGAAACAAAAGTAAAACAAGCTATCAATAGATCAACTTTATTATAAAAATCGAGTGAAGTTACTGAGGCTAGTATAACAGGAGTTATTAAAATTGAAACTAGATAAAAGACATTTCCTGTCCAAGGAAAATATTTTCTTGTAAGATATCCACTACCAAATAAACCAATTGAATAAAGAAGTAAAACTAGATAAATTAATGAATTAGAGTTAATTTCTCGTATTATCGGAAAAGATGATAGTACCATTAGCATAACTCCCAAAAAGACAAACCACTTACCTGATATTTTTTCAACTAATACCTCGATCATATTTCTTTTATCGTTTTCTTTAATTTTTTCTTTTTCAAAAGATATAGAAAATTCATTTGATGATTCTAGTTTTTCTGAAGTGTTTTTTTGAGTTTGTTTATTAGGATCTGTAATTGTTATGAATTTTTTTATTTGCCAAGATTGAGCAAATTTATTAAAAGTTTCTTCATCAATAATATTTTTATTTTTTAAATAAAAAAGTTGTTGCTCCAAGCATTCTTCAGATTCGGCTTGATTGGTTAGGTATAAGTTAGAATAGTTATTCCAGATACTCTTTTCTTCTTGTTCGAGATGTTCAATTATTTTATTATATTTTTCTTGCTCAATAATGTCATTGCTTAAGATTTTATTTAATTTATGACGAAAATAACTAAGTTTAAAAAGTGGATTTTCAAAATCAGGCTCAAACATTATTAATTATCACATCTCCTCATCAGCAAAAATAGAGATAAAAAATATAGAATTATGGAAATTAATACTT
>JACMQJ010000521.1 GCA_014377055.1 Candidatus Sericytochromatia bacterium | reverse complement strand
ATTGTTTTCAAACTTGAAAAAATAATTTTTAGGAGATATACATGAGTTTTTGGAAAAAGTTATTTGGCGATCCCCAGGAAAAAAAAGTAGCTAAATATAAGGAAATAGTAGAAAAAGTTAATCAACTTGAGAATGAGATAAAAAGCTTATCTGATGAAGAACTAAAAAATAAGACTTTTTATTTTAAACATCTTGTTCAAGAAGCTATCAAGGGTGTTACAGATAAAGACGAAATAAAAAAAATAGAAGACAGAGTTCTTGAAGAAATTTTACCAGAAGCTTTTGCTGTGGTTAGAGAAGCAAGTAACAGAGTTTTGAATATGCGTCATTTTGATGTTCAATTAATTGGTGGTATGGTTCTTCATAGTGGAAAAATAGCCGAAATGAGAACTGGTGAAGGTAAAACACTTGTATCAACAGCTCCAGCGTACCTTAATGCTCTTACTGGAAGAGGTGTTCATGTTGTTACAACCAATGATTACCTAGCCAAGAGAGATTCTGAGTGGATGGGCAGAATTCATACCTTTTTGGGTCTTGAAGTCGGATGTGTACAGCATCATTTGTCACCACATGAAAGAAGAAAAGCTTATCATTCTGATATTACCTATGGTACTAATAACGAGTTTGGTTTTGATTATCTTAGAGATAATATGGCAACTGAACTATCACAATGTGTTCAAAGAGAAGTTAATTATGCTGTCATAGATGAAGTTGATAGTATTTTGATAGATGAAGCTAGAACTCCTCTTATTATCTCAGGTCAAATTGATGATGCCTATGATTTATACGAAGTGTTCCAAAACATCGTGGATAATTTTCAAGGAAAACATAAAAACTATACTGCCAAAAAATCACTATTTATTGATGAAAATGAGCCTGATGAAGAACAAGATTGTGATTATAT
This sequence comes from Candidatus Sericytochromatia bacterium, assembly GCA_014377055.1. Classification (GTDB taxonomy): domain Bacteria; phylum Cyanobacteriota; class Sericytochromatia; order UBA7694; family JACMQJ01; genus JACMQJ01. Next base: position 8,271 of record JACMQJ010000521.1, on the reverse strand, counting down.
TGTTGATGAAAAAGCAAAAAATGTTATTATCACCGAAAGAGGCATAGTAAAAGCTCAAGATTTATTAGAAATTAATGATCTGTATGGTCAGGAGTATCAAGGTTATGCACATCATTTAATTATTTCACTCAAAGCCAAAGAGCTTTATAGAAGAGATATAGAATATGTTATTAGACCAAATGAAGAAGGTGAAGAAGAAGTAGTTATAGTCGATGAATTTACTGGTAGATTAATGCCTGGTAGAAGATATTCGGATGGTTTACATCAAGCTATTGAAGCAAAAGAACATGTTACTATTCAAGAAGAGTCCCAAACCTTAGCGACTATTACTTTTCAAAATTATTTTAGAATGTATAATAAATTAAGTGGAATGACTGGTACAGCTATGACAGAGGAAGCTGAATTTGGTAAAATATATAAGCTTGAAGTTGTAACTATACCAACACATAGACCAATGGTTCGTCAAGATGTACCTGACGTTATCTATAAAGATATTGAACAAAAATTTAATGCTATTGCTAATGAGGTTGCGGAAACCTATAAAACTGGTAGACCTGTTCTTGTGGGTACTGTTTCTATTGAAAAATCAGAGCATCTTAGTAGTATTCTTCGTAAAAAAGGCGTACCTCATAAAGTTCTTAATGCTAAAAATCACGAAAAGGAAGCCGAAATTATTGCCCAAGCTGGTAGGTATCAAGGTATAACCATTTCTACTAATATGGCTGGACGTGGTACGGATATTTTACTTGGTGGTAATACTGAGTTTCTCACTAGAGCTGAGTTTAGACGAAAAGGTAAAGATTATAGAGAAGTACCTGAAAATGAATATAAAGATATTGAAAATAAGATGAAAAAACAAGTTGATGAAGAACATCAAAAAGTTGTTGATCTTGGTGGATTGTGTCTTTTAGGTACAGAAAGACATGAATCAAGACGTATTGATAATCAGCTTAGAGGACGTGCAGGCAGACAGGGAGATCCTGGTTCATCAAAATTCTTTTTATCACTTGAGGATGAATTGATGAGATTATTTGGCGGCGATAGAATTACTAGAGTCATGGAGCTTTTAAAAGTTGAGGATGACATGGCAATTGAAGCTCCAAGTGTTAGTAGAGCAATCGAAAATGCTCAGAAAAAAGTAGAGTTGCATCAATTTGGTATCAGAAAAAGTGTTCTTGAATATGATGAAATAATGAATTCTCAAAGAACAATTATTTATTCACAGAGAAGAAAAATTCTTGAAGGTGAAAGTTTAAAACCTGTTGCTCTTGAAATGTTAAAAAATACTATGGTTGATATTCTTGAAAATTATGCTTATATTGGTATACCTCAAGAAGAATGGGATTTAAAGGGATTGTTAGTTGAATTAGCTCAAACAGTTCCAATTTTAGCAATGCTTACTCCTGTAGAGCTTGAAGGTAAAGAGCGTAATGATTTATTAGAATACATAATACAGCAAGCTAATGATGCTTATGATGCAAAAGAAGCAACTATGGGTGATTCAGTTATGAGAGATGTTGAACGTATGATCATTTTGAGAGTTATTGACCAAAAATGGATTGATCATCTTCATGAGATGGATGCTTTAAGAGAAGGAATTGGCTTGAGAGCTTATGGTCAAAAAGATCCTTTAATTGAATATAAACGTGAAGGTAGAGAATTATTTGAAGATATGATGAAAAGTATCCGAAATGAAGTAACTATGACAATGTTTCACATGCAAATAGAGTATTCAATGCCTAGCATGCCTAATGAAATGATGTTTGGCGATCCAAATTCTTTTATGATGGATGATCAAATGATGCTTGAAGATCCTGCTTCTTCTATTAATATCGAATAAATATATTTAGGGGCTGTCTAAAAAGTTAACTTTTAACAATAAAACAGCCCTAAAATCTATTGTTTATGTAGGAACGTTTTAATAAATGTCCTCTTTTTATACAACTAATTTAGAATTTATGAAAAAATATAATTTATCTTAAAAAAGGATTATATTGTAGATTTTTATACCAATTAATGTTAATCTATTGGTATATACAGATCTTTAAAACCTGAGAATAAACTATATGCGATCTTACTACTTAAAATATTTATTACTCTTTTTAACAAGTGTCATATTAATCGATCTTTCTTTGTTTTTTTTCACCGATCACAAAAAAGATTTAGATATGTCAGCAGTACTTATCTTAGGTCAAGCAATACAATCACCTGTTGATAAAGCTGATATTAATAAAGTCAATAGTATTATTGATATTTTTCCTGAAAAGATAATTATTGAAAGAGATGGTACTATTTTTACCAGTAATTTTGGTAAAGAACAAGAAGATAGATCCTCTTTAGCTAAAGAGCAGCTACAAAGCTACAAAATGTTTTGGCAACCAATACTTATTTCTGGTGCAAATAAATCTGAAACTCTCTATTACAAAAGTAGAGAAATAAATTACTTTAATAAACTCTTAATAGACTTCATTTTTTCATTACTATTAGGTTTATGTCTTTTACCGATGCTTATATTTACTTTTAGAGATATTAATTCTCTTTTTTACAGTATTGAGCATTTACGACAATATTTATTATCGTCAAGAGAACAACTTGAAGATATAAAAAGTAGACAGGTCGAGGGAGATTTTGATATAAATAATGAAAAAGAACGACTTCATAAAAAATTAGTTGAGTCAAAAAATAAGAGAATAGCTTTGCAAAAAGAATTAGAAAAACATAAAATCGAATCTGACAAAAAAAATGAAGAAGCATCATCTTTAAGAGAAAACGTTTTCAATTTAAAACTTGATTTGCAAAATAATAAAGTAGATAAAAATAGACTGGAAGAAGCAAAAAATATTGCAACTAAAGAAAAGCAAGATGTTGTAAAAAGAATGAGTCAACTTGAACAAGAAATAAAATCAAGAGATTTAGAATTAGAAAAGAATTTTTCTAAAATACAAGAATCAGATAATTTAGTTTTAGAATTAAGAAAAAATTTACAACAAAAAGAAGCAGATATTCAGAATCTAAGAAATTCAAAAGTAGATAATCGTGAATATGATGAGTTAAAACAAAATTATGGAGAAATTAAAAGAGACATGCTGTCTAAAAATAATGATATTCGTGATTTATTGGTACAAATAGAAAATAAGCAATTTAATATAGAAAAGATGAAAGAAAGTAATAATCAAATTAATGTTGAAAAGCTACGCTTACAAAATGAGTTAGGAAGTCTAAAAGTTAGAACGGGTAACGATAAAGATATTATAAACTCATTAGTTCAAGAAAATAACTCTTTTAAAGACAAAGTTGTGTCTCTTGAAGATAAATTGAAAGATGAAATAATTGACCCTGAAACCCATAAAGTACCAACTTATCTGGATGCAGATCATAAGAGATTAAGCATTTTATTAAAAGATCGTGAGAATCAATTACATCAATTAATGGAAGAGAATCAACAAAAAGATAGAGAACTTAAAGAATTTAATTTGGATACATTGGATAAGCTATCGTCACTAAAAAGATATGAAACTCAAATTGTCGATATGACAAGAGAAGTTTTACAAAAAAATAATATGATCGATTCACTTACATCTCGCTCCGATGTCAAAGATAAATTAATAAAAACTCTAAATAAAGAATTAAATGACCTTAGTGACAAAATTAATAACTCAACATCAAATCAGCCAATAACAAGTAATAGTGTTTAAGAGTAGTTTGCACATATTATTTTTATTAACTTAGATATAATTAGTTGATAGATTATTTGTATTTAAGGAAATGATGAACGCTACAGAAAAAAATATAAACCTTGCTTCTTTACCCGAAAAGCCTGGCGTTTATATCATGTATAATCAAGAAAATACGGTTATATATATAGGAAAAGCGATTAATCTCAAAAATAGAGTTAGATCATACTTTCAGAATAGAGATCAGGGTGAAAAAGTAAGAGCAATGGTCTATAATATCGACCATTATGATTATATTGTTACTGATAACGAAGTAGAAGCCTTAATATTAGAAAGTACATTAATAAAAAAGTTTAAGCCTAAATATAATATCTTACTTAAAGATGATCGAGAGCTACCATACATAAAAATTACACTTAAAGATAAATATCCCAAAATTTTGCCTTGTCGAAAAATGATTAAAGATGGTTCAAAATATTATGGCCCTTTTCCTACTATGTCATCAATGTATGAGGTTAAGGCTCTTGTTGAAAGAATGTTTCCAGTCAAATCTTGTGATGTACCAGTCTACAAAGATAAGCCTTGCTTATATTACCATCTCAAACAATGTTTAGCTCCTTGTATATCATGGGTTTCAACCGAAGAGCATCGTAAAATGGTTAACGAAGTAGGATTATTTCTTGAAGGTAAAGCAGGTAATTCAGTTGAAAAATTAACTTTAGATATGGAAAAAGCAGCAGAAAGACAAGATTTTGAAAGAGCTGCAACTCTTAGAGATTTAGTAAAATCACTAGTTAGGTATATGGAAAAACAAAAAATAGTTACAGATCCAGGAGTAGATCAAGATATTATCGGAACTTATGTTGAAAATGATATTATTTGCTGTGAAATATTCCAAGTCCGAAATGGTAAATTAATTGGTAAAATTGATTTTAATTACGAATATAATGAAAATATACCTTTAGAAGAGTTTATCTCTACTTTTATTACTAATTATTATCAAAAAACTGAAAACTTACCTTTAGAAGTTATTGTCGAAAAAGAACCATTAGATTTTGAAATAATTGAAGCTTGGCTTTCAGAAAAAAAAGGTAAAAAAGTAAGAATCAACCAACCTTATAAAGGTAGAAAAAAAGAGTTAATGGAATTAGTGATAAAAAATGCCATGGCTTTTATGGATCGTCTAAAATCAGATCATTCTTTTAATGTTAGTCGTACAGGTGTTATTGAGCTAAAAAAATATTTAAATATGAATGTTATGCCAAGAAAAATTGAAGGATTTGATATATCTCATACACAAGGTACTAACACAGTTTCATCAATGGTTGTTTTTGAAAATGGTAAACCCAAAAAATCAGAGTATCGCAAGTTTAAGATAAATTTTTCTGAGGGTGAGCCTAACGATTATGCTTCAATGTATGAGGTTATATATCGCAGATACAAACGTGTTTTAATGGAAGGTTTAGAACAACCAGATTTAATATTAATAGATGGTGGTAAAGGTCAACTTAGCTCTGCCATCAAAGCATTGGATGATCTGAGCTATCCATATAAAGCTGTTATAGGATTAGCAAAAAGACTTGAGGAAGTATTTATTCCTGATAGTAAAACTCCCATTATCTTAAAAGATAATTCTTACGCTTTGATTCTTTTGCAACAAGTTAGAGATGAAGCACATAGATTTGCGATTGATTTTCATCGTAAGCTTAGAGGTCAAAAAATGACAAAATCATTTTTGGATGATATATCTGGAATTGGTAGTGTTAGAAAAAAGAAGCTTATGGAAACATTTGGATCAATGGATAAGATAAGTAAAGCATCATTAAATGATTTGGTTAATATAGGAAAGCTACCAAAAAACATTGCTGAAGAACTACATACAAAATTTGCAGAAAGTCGTACATAAATCTATATTTTATAGCTATGTAAATAAAAATTTTTATTTATTGATTTATTATCTCAAATTTTAAATATTGAAGACGATAGCCTTGATCTTTCCAAATTAAATAACCTTTATCATTAGTTGGTGAAACATAACTAAAAAAATCAGCCGAATGATCTTGTTGATAAATAATTTGATCTTTAGTATCTAAAGAAAAGTTTTTTACTTTTATTATTGCTAATCCTTCTTTTACCTCTCCAAATATAAAGCCATTACCTTCTTTATTTATATAAAATGTTCTTAGAGTTTGATTGAAAAGCCCAGATAATTTAGTTTTGGTAATATTGTTTGGAGCGTATATTCTTGCTAATTCTAAATCTCCATTTATACCTTGAAAAAGAACTGAAACCGAATGATCATATTCTTTTATGGTATAATAACGATAAAATTGATTACTGTTTATCGTTATACCTTTTGATTCTGTATTATTCTTTAAGTTTATTTCACTAACTTTAAAATTAGTATAATTATCATCTGAAAATAACCTTAAAATATTTTCTTGGTCTTTTACAAAAGAATCATAAGAATTTATTTGTTTAACATTTTCAGAAATATTATAATTATTAATCTGCCTGATATAAGTTATATCGCTTGGGTATATAAAAAATCCATTACCATTGTTATCTATATAAGAGATAGGTTGATGTGCTCCACTTACTTGGTCATCAATAAGTATATTTTTTTCAGTTATTTTATAATTTTTGACTCTGGACATGTACAATTTATTTTTTTCAAAACCATCAGTTAAGTTCTTTTTACCATCAATAGAAAATATCAAACCATTGCCACTACTATTGAGTGATACACTAGAAACAATATTAGTTATGCTTTCTATACTTTTTATTTCTTGATTTTCTAGTGATAAAACATCTCCATCGTCCAAAGATATTAAAGCTCTATCAGCATCAAAAAAATCTAAACTATTTATTTTTACTAAATCCTTTAAAAAATATTTTTTCTCTCCTATATTTATCACAGGGTTTTTCTTGTTAGTTATGTCTACATTACTAGGATTAGAAGTTGGGCTAGAGATAGGACTAGGTTTAACTCCATTATTATTTGTATTATCAGTTTGACAACTTAATAAAAAGACCAATATTGATAATGTTAAAGCTAATTTTTTTATTTTCATATCTCTGATTTTAAAGAGTACAAATATATTTTAAATATATTGATACATTACTTATTCCCAGACTATCAGTATTATTGTCTTCTTTCCATATAATATAGCCTTTTCCATTTTTTAGATAATATCCTAAAAAGTTGTATAGATTAGTAATCGGAAAGTTTTTAATTGTTTTAGTTTCTATATCTTTATAGTTAGAAATACTTTGAATTTTCAAATCAAATTTATTATCACTATTTTTTTCTACATATACATTATTACCAGAACCGTTACTGTCTAATCCTCCTGACGGATAATTAACATTATTTACGACAAGACTCATATTACTTTTTACTAAATAGTTTTTTATAAGTATAATCTGTGTTTTTTGCTCTCTGGTTTTAAAATGTATATATCCATTACCATTATTATCTAAATAATATGAATTTGATCCACTAACATATTCGTCATTGCTAAAAGTGCCTACATTAACATATTCTTTTTCGGAAATAAAATTGTTTATTTTTTTCACATACAAAGTTACATTATCTGTACTATATTCAAAATAGTAACTACTACCATTGCCTGTAGGGTTTAGAATTAACTGTGCAGGTCTATATTCTAGAGATAAATTACTCAGGCTTTCTATTAATTCCTCTTTGTCAGATATTTCAAATTGGTTTACTTTTCTAAATGTAATATTATTATGTCTTTCTGAATATAATGAAGATCCTATGACTGTATTTTTTTGTACAGCGTTTGAATATGTATAAACAATACCGTTACCATTTTCATCTATTGATATTCTGTCAAAAATATCTTCTTTAGGTTGTGACACAACTTTATAATCCTTAAGTTTTACATATCTAGTGTGACCACCACATGAAGAAAAACTTGATGAATCGGTATTTCCACATCCATAGTTACTATTAAATGTAAGAAAGCCATTCCCTTTGCTATTTACTATAACTTGACCAGCAGAAGGTATATCAATAAAAATATTATTAAACTTATATGACAAAGTATAAAAGGAATCGTCCTGATCAGATACTTTAAAAGAAGTTACTTTTCTATACATATTACCGTATGTAATTAACCCATTTCCACTATCATCTAATCTTGATAACACGGAACTTATATGGTTAGATGATATTATTTGATTAAATAGTAAAACTTTATCGTTATTTGTAAAATTAATTATTTCAGAATTATTGACAGGGCTTGCAGTAATTTGAGGACTGGGAGTACTTATAGGGCTTGCTACCAAACTCGGAGAATGAGTTATAGTAATATTAGGTTTATCTACATTATTTACACAAGATTGCGAAATTAATCCTAGTATCATCATATTTAGAAATTTTGTTTTATTTTTCATTATTTATTCCTTTGGTTGTCTATAAAGTATACAAAAGATTTTATTTAATTTATGACGAAAATAACTAAGTTTAAAAAGTGGATTTTCAAAATCAGGCTCAAACATTATTAATTATCACATCTCCTCATCAGCAAAAATAGAGATAAAAAATATAGAATTATGGAAATTAATACTT
>JACMQJ010000088.1 GCA_014377055.1 Candidatus Sericytochromatia bacterium | reverse complement strand
TTCTTTCACCAGTCTCAATTCTAAAAATATGTGATCGAGAAAAATTTAGCTCTTTGGCTAATTGATACTGTGATAATCCAGCTCTTTTTCTAATTTGAGCTAGCTCTTGACCGAACGAATTCATACTTTATTTTTTAACAGACTTTAATATAGTTACATTATAAGATAGATCCAACCAATAATATCAAGATAAATATTTATCCTGATATTATTTTTATACTTTTTTATTTACTTAATGCTACAGGTGAACCACTTGGTCTTGGTGGAGGATTACCTTGTCCTGCTTGTGGTGAACCACTTGGTCTTGGTGGAGGAGGGTTTCCTTGTCCAACTTGTTGTGAACCGCTTGGTCTTGGCGGAGGAGGATTACCTTGTCCTACTTGTGGTGGACCACTTGGTCTTGGTGGAGGAGGATTACCTTGTCCTACTTGTGGTGGACCACTTGGTCTTGGTGGAGGAGGATTACCTTGTCTAGCTTGACAGGTTGGAGAACCACTTGGTCTTGGTGGTGGAGGGCTTACTTGATCAACAGGAGTTGGAGATGGACTTGCATATTCATCAGCTTCTGAAACAGGTGATGGGCTGACAGCAACTAGAGCATTCAAATTTGTTGCTTTTGCTTTTAAAGCCTCTGTCTTTAACAAAGTTGTATCCTTTGTAACAGCTTGAGTTAAATTATCTAATGTACCTGTAGAGCAACCAAGACAAAATAAAGAAACAGCTGTCGAGACGATAATCATACCTTTTTTACTGGTTTTAGTTGTTAGCATTTTAATCTCCTTTTTTTTATAATTTTTTTCTATTCACACTAACTTAACAACAATCATATAATTTATTTTATGTACAGTCAACTAGTTGACTGTATACTTAATTTATCTTAATAATTTATTTAGTAGAGTAAAAAATAACAGTTCTAAAACTAATTTACGAATAAAAATTAGTTAACCGCTATTTAACAAATTATTAACCATAATATAAGACTTATTTATGCTAAAAAGGTTATGATATATATATAAACCATTTCTAAATTAGAGAGTCACATCATGAATAAAAAATTAATTTTACTTACAAGCTTAGTGTTTACTATATCTGTAACAGGATGTTCTACAAATGTACCAATCAATAGCTCTGTTGTTACAAACACAGCCTTACAAGCTCAGGCTCAAGATGTTTCACTAAATACTGAAATAGATCAAGAGATAGCAAAAGAAAATCAAGATCTTTCTTCTCAAGAAATACTACGTCTTATTGACTCTAGTGACTCAGTTCTAATTAATACTGCTTCTTTTTCTACATTATCAGTTACAACTCCAAAAAAATCAATTTTCACAAAGATAAAAGATGAAATTAATGAATGGAAAGATAATAGAGCTAAAGAAGAGAAGGCAGAGAAAGATAAAAAAGCAGCTGATAAAGCAAATTTAATAGCTGAGGGTAACCCCAAAAATAGCTTAGTAAAAGAAGAAAAATTTGCAGAAACAAATCCACAAATAGCAAAGGATCTAGAAGCTGTTAATTATTTAAATGCAAAAGATAAAAAAACAAAATTAAAAGAAATAAAAAAAGCATCACCTAACTCATTTAACACTTGGAAGAAAAAAAGAGATGCAAAAAGATGGATTGAGTTTTCAAAAAAGAATCCTGCTTTAGCTGCGGATCTAATAGAAATAGCAAAATTACCTGTAGACGCTAGACCTGCAAAAATAGCTGAATTAAAATTAAAATACCCGAAATTTTTTAATAAATAGTCATTAATTAGCTCTTTTTATTAAATAAAATCAGTGAATAATAAATTAAATATATTTTTAAAATCAATAAAAGTAGTCCTTTTAGTAAGCTTCTTAATATCAGCTAATGATATAAAAGTTGAAGCAAAAGAACATGTATTAACTGGTCTTGATATTCTTAAAAAAAATAATTTTTCTGATTTAAATAATAAAAGAGTTGGTTTAATAACCAATCATACAGCTTTTGATCAAGATGGAAATTATATTCTTGATATATTTTCTAAACAAAACAAATTTAAGTTAAATGCTATTTTTACTCCTGAGCATGGTCTTAGAGGTAAAGAAGACAGAGAATTTATACCTTCAGAAACATATCAAAAAGATATACCTGTCTACAGTCTTTATAACGAAATAAAAAAGCCTACATCTAAAATGCTAGATAATATAGATGTTTTAGTTTATGATATTCAAGATATTGGCACTAGATATTATACGTTTATTACCACTTTGGCTTATTGCATGGAAGCAGCAAGAGAAAAAGGCATTGATTTTGTCGTTCTTGATAGACCGAATCCTATTGGTGGAAGTATAATTGAGGGTGAAGTTTTAAAACCTAAATTTAAGAGTTTTACAGGTTATCTGAATATACCAACTAGATATGGAATGACAGTTGGTGAAATAGCCAATTATTACAATTCTGAATCTCATTTAAATGTCAATCTTAAAGTTATAAAAATGGAAAATTGGCAGAGAGATATGTTTTATAATCAGACAGGTCTTAAATGGATTAATCCATCACCAAATATGCGTTCAGTAGAAGCTGCGACTGTTTATCCTGGTCTTGGTATGTTAGAAACAGTTAACTTATCTGTTGGTAGAGGAACATCAAACCCTTTTATTTATTATGGAGCTCCTTGGTTAGATAATTATTCTTTGGTTAAAGAATTAAATAAAAAAAGATTTGATGGACTTAAATTTGAAGCAATTAAATTTACTCCTGATAATAGCACTTTTACCAAAGTTAAGTTAAATGGATTTAAAGTTATTATAAATGATAAAACTAAAGTTAGAAGTGTTGATGCTTTGATTTACGCTTTATATTATATTAACAAACAAAACAAAGGTAAACTAAAATATGATGGTATGAATAGATCCTTTGGTTCATCTCTACTTACAGAAATGCTTGATGGCAAATATACACCAACTCAAGTACTAGAAAAATTAAAGAAAGATCAAAATAAATTTTTATCCATTAGAAAAAAATATTTATTGTATTAGACTTATCAAAAAAGTTATACTTTACACTATTTGTTAGAAAAAGGGTTGAAATTGGTATTATAATCGTAATAATCTTCTTGTTCAGATCTCTTTAAAAAGTTAATTATTAAATATGTCAAAGGTATTGCGATTATTTCCCAAACTATTTTTAAAAAATAGTCATGGGTCATAACTGTTAATAGCAAAGGTGTTTGCCAAATACCATAAAAAGCTACAGGATAAAATATTAATGTATCGATCCCTTGACCAACAACTGTCGATAAAATGAATCTAAGCCAAAGTTTTTTTCCAGAGGTTTTAATTTTTAATTTTGCTAATACAAATGAATTCATAAACTCACCAACCCAAAAAGCAAAAAGAGAACCAACTGTTATTCTCCAAGTTGTTCCAAAAACAGTTTCAAAAGCTTTTTGATCTGTCCAGCTACTAGCCGAAGGCATATTAATAATAACTAGAGACATAACAGAAGCAAAAATCATTGCTATAAAACCAATCCAGATAACTTTTCGTGAATTTGCATAGCCATAAACTTCGGTGAGAATATCTCCAAACAAATAACTAATCGGAAAAAACAATGTTCCTGCACCAAATTCATAACCCAAAACGGTTGTGACCTTTGACGCTCCAATCAAATTGGTACATAAAAGTATAGTTACAAAAGCCGCCATGACTACATCATAATGTTTATATATTTTAATTTGTTTGTTGTTATCCATATTTAATTAAAAAAGTCAAAAAATATCCTTATATCAGAATATCATATCAACTATTATCAAAAGATTAAAATTAAATAAACATGATCATTCAGTAGTATTACCAAAAAAAAGAATGCAGTCTGGATGACTTTTTTTGAATTCAGTTATTTCTTCTCTTGGTACATCTGTATCTCTTATATCTACTACTTGTAAAAATTTTAGATAGCTTATAGGTAAAATGCTTTCAATTAATGTATTATTACAAGAAAGTTTTTCTAATTTTTCCATATTTTTTAAAGGTTCTAAGCTACTAATATTAGTGTCACTACAAAATAACTTTTCAAGATTAGTCATTGTGCTAATGTGTTCGAGGCTTTCTATATTAATATTACTGCAGTGTAATGACTTAAGGTTAAGATTTTTTATTGGTTCAAGATCTGTTATATTAGTTTTAAAAAATCTTAATTCTTCAAGACTGGACATATTTTTTAGTGGCTCTAAGCTAGATACATTAGTTTCAAAAAATCTTATCTCACGTAATTTTTTTAAATTACTTATTGGCTCAAGTGATGATATATTTGTTTTAAAACAAATAATTAACTCAAGCTCAGACATATATCTTAAGGGTTCAAGATCGTCTATATTAAACATACTACAATTTATTTCTTTAAGACTAACCATTTGTTCAATCTCTCGATCCGTTGGTTTTGTTTCTATATTTAAGGCTTTAAAAAATATACTTTTCCATTCAGAGTTAAGGTTTTGCCACCAATCTTTGAGCTCAATTTTAGACATTTTGTTTCCATTTTAAATTATATCAAGATTCAATATAGCATATTTTATTCTTAGAACTAATAAAAAATGTTATTCAGCAAATGATTTAGTCTTAATTACTTGAAATATTTATGTAGATAATATATAGATTAATATCGAATTAAGAAAATTAATGACCTATATATAATAATTCATAATATATTTTATGATATACGATTATATAGTTATTGGCTCAGGCTATGGTGGATTATCTGCTGCAGCCTTATTAGTAAAACAAGGATTTTCGGTTTTGATACTTGAGTCCCATGTTGCTATAGGTGGCTGTGCATCTTTTTTCAAAAGAAAAGAATTTACTTTTGATGTTGGAGCAACAACATTAAGTGGAGTGTTGCCACATCAGCCTTTGGGTAGACTATTTGAACAAATAAATATAAAGCCTAACATAGAAAAATTGGATCCGGGAATGATTATTTATCAAAAAAATAAAAAAATAACTCGATATTCCGACAAGAATAAATGGATTAATGAAGCGTCCGAAAAGTTTAATTCTGAACAGAAAGGTTTTTGGGACGAGATATATAATATTGAATCTATGTCATGGCAATTAATAAAACAAAACTATAGAATGCCTCCTACAAAATTATCAGATCTTATTCATTTGGCAAAACCATCTAATTTAAGATTTATTAAGCTTTTACCTGGCTTAATTAGACCAGTAACAGATTTATTAAAAAAATATGACCTTGACAAAAATGAAGATTTCGTTGAATTTGTTGATGAGCAACTATTAATAAGTACACAAACTACATCTTCACTTGCTCCTTATTTAACATCAGCTATTGGGTTATCGTACCCCTCAGAAACTTATTATCCTTACGGTGGTATTTATAAGCCATTAGAAATGGTTCTTGATTATTTTAAATCAGCCAAAGGTGAGATAAAATTTAAGGAAAAGGTAACAAATATTTCAGAAACGAAAGAAGGTTATCAATTAACAACTAAAAAGGGAAGTATTTATCATAGTAAAGGAATTGTATCTAATATACCAATCTGGAATATGGCTAACATAACTGAGGGAAGTATCAAAAAATACTTTGTTAGTAAATCAGATAAATTTAAAACAGCTTGGGGTGCATTTACAATGTATTTTGCTATAGAAGATAAAATGGATTTAGAAACAGCTTACTATCAAATACATTCAGCTAATCCTTTGCCTTATTGTAGCGGTAAATCTTTTTTTGTTTCATTTTCTTTAAGAGATGATTTCAAAAAATCTCCAAAAGGTTGGAGAACAGTAACTATATCTGCTCACACAAATACATCTGAATGGGAAAATATTAGCGAAGATGAGTATAACAGAAGAAAAGAAGCTTTAGAAAAAGAGATTTTTGAGAACTTTGATAACTTCTTCCCTCAATTAAAAGATGCTGAAAAATTATACATTAATGCTGGTACACCAAACACTTTTAAATTTTTTACCAATAGACATAAAGGATACGTTGGTGGTATTCCTCATTCAATAAAAAGGACTCTTTTACAGATGCCTCCTAATGTAACACCATTCAAAAACTTATACCTTGTTGGAGATACAGTATTTCCAGGTCAGGGCTTACCTTCAGTTGTCTTGGGTTCACTAAATATTGTGGATGTAATTACGCATAGAGGAATATAGAAGCTGTCTAAAAAGTTGATTTTTAACAGAAAATCAGTCCTGAGATTCAATGTTAATGTAAGAACGTCTTAATAAACGTCGCAGGGATCAAACTAAAATTTATGAGAGTTTGTAGCTAGGATTGGTAAACATTACATCATTTTTAATCTCTTAGCTTAACACCTATGGTATTCAATGAGTCTCTACGGAAAATTTTTAACAATAGTTATCTTTTCTCTTTGACCTTAAAAAATTTAACCAAATCTTTGATATAAGGCTTTGATGTATTTATTTCTAAATAATCAATTTTATTTGACTTAATAAATTTCTGAAACTTAATATTTTCTTGGTTCTTTAATTCCTGATAAGCTTCCATACTTTTTTTGTCATAAGTATCAATTTCGATTAATTCACCTGTTTCAGAGTCTTCAAGAATTACAATACCAACTTCTGGTAATTTATTTTCATTAGGATCAACAATTTTTATGGTAGTGAGGTCATGTTTTTTACTGACCATTTTTAGTGATTTGTCATAATCTTTGGCAATAAAATCAGATATAAGGAAAACGATAGCTTTTTTTTTTGTTATATTCAGTAAAAATTCAAGAGCCACAGAGATATTAGTTGATTTATTTTCTGGTTTAAAAGATAGTATTTCTCTAACTATTTTCCAAATATTAGTTTTTCCTTTTTTAGCAGGTATAAATTTTTCTATTTTATCAGTAAACAATATTAGACCAACTTTATCATTATTATTTAAAGCTAGATATGATAAAACAGCAGATAATTCAGTTGCAATTTCATGTTTTAAATATTCAGATGAGCCAAATTCTTGAGAAGAGCTGAGATCAACAAGAATAAACATGGTTAATTCTCTTTCTTCACTAAATTTTTTTATGAATGGGAAATCCATTCGAGCTGTTACATTCCAATCAATAGCTCTTATATCATCTCCTGGTATATATTCTCTAACTTCGGAAAATTCCATACCTTGACCATGAAATGAGCTCTTATATTCTCCAACCAAAACATCTGTTACTAGGTACTTTGCTTTAAGCTGAACATTTTTTATTCTAGTAATTAATTCTTTTTCTTGCATAAAAAATACCTACAAAACTATAACCTGTAGAATATTATAAGCTTGCTTGTATATTTTTGAGAGTTTCTTTAACTTTATTAATAGGTATAGCAAAACCAATACCAACGCTACCACCATTTGGTGAAAAGATAGCTGTGTTAATACCAATTATTTCACCTTTTGAATTAATCAAAGGTCCACCAGAGTTTCCAGGGTTAATAGCAGCATCAGTTTGAATAATATCTTTTAATACAGTTCCATCTTCCGCAGGCAAGTTTCTATTAAGTGAACTAATAATACCTGTGGTAAGTGTGCCAAATAATCCATAAGGACTACCTATAGCTAATACTTTTTCACCAACGGCTACAGAATCAGAGTTACCAAGATTTGCAGCTGTCAAAAGAGCTGCAGGAGCTTCTATTTTTATTACAGCGACATCTTTATCTTTGTCACCTCCAACTTGTTTTGCTGGCCATACCGACTTATCAGAGAGAGTTACTTCAAGAGTTTTGGCATTATCTACAACATGATAATTTGTTAAAATATAACCATTTTTGCTAATTATAACTCCTGAACCTGTTCCTTTAATTTCATTAAAACTAAAATAATCTCTGGTAATGCTGGTCGTATTGATTCCTACTACAGATGGGTAAACAGATTTGTAGACAGTTATATTAATATTTTCTTCTGATAATTGACCTTCTTTTTGGATTATTGAATTTAACTTTGTTGGGACATCATTATTAGTCGTAGTATCAATAATTTTCTGATTTGGAGTTGAGCATGATACAACAAATAAAGAAGTTAAGAGCATTGACAACAAAAACTTTCTTGATTCCATATACTTTAGTTAATCCCTAGATTTAAATTTTAAAATAAACATACAATTGATCAGAATTATACCTATTAAATGTAAACAAAATGTTAAAGAATTTTTAAAACAATAAGTTTAAAGAGATTGGATAAAATTTTATTATATTATTTCAACCCAGAGATCAAATATATATTATAATACTTAAGAAAGTTCATCTTATCTTTGAAGACTATAGGTTTCTTTTAAATTATCATAGTAAAAAATTAAATAGAGAAATGTCCAAAGTTTCAACTGCTAACAAATTTGTAGATTTATCTGATTATGGTCGACCTGTAGCTAGATTTATTGCCAATAGTTTAAAAAATACAAAATTTACTCCTGTTCATGTTACATATATGTTTGGTGTATCGGGTATTTTGGCTATTATTTGCATTATCAATGAGTATTATTTTCTTGCAGGTTTTTTTCTGATCTTAAAATCTATACTTGATGCTGCTGACGGTGAGTTATCAAGAGTCAAAAATACACCTTCATATACAGGTAGATACCTTGATTCTATTTTTGATATTTTATTGAATCTTGCTTTTTTAGTAACTATTTCTTATGTGTCAAATGAGTCATGGATATATACATTTTTTGCATTTATTGGAATTCAATTACAGGGAACATTGTATAATTATTATTATATTATTCTTCGCAATAACCTTTCGGGGAGCGATACAACCAGCAGAGTTTTTGAAGATACTGTACCAAAAGCATTTCCAGGAGAGAATCAAAAAACAGTTAACATCCTATTTTCAATCTTTAATTTTCTTTATAGCTTTTTTGATAAAACTATCTATCAACTTGATAAAACAGCTGTTAATGTAAAAAAAATACCAAAATGGTTTATGACAGCACTCTCTGTTTATGGTCTTGGCTTTCAGCTTTTACTTATCTCAACTTTACTTGTTCTAAATCTAAAAGTTTATATAATCCCTTTTTTCATATTTTATTCATCACTAATATTCGTATTTATTGGAATAAGAAAGCAATTTATTAAGTAACACCAAATAAAATAGTTCTAGTAACTTTAGGACTGTTTTTTTATAAAAGAATAATTATATTTTAAAATGGAGTAAATATTTATACTTCAATTAATCACAAAAAAATAATTTATAAAATATATTTTGATAAATTACAAAAAAAGTTTGATTTAAGTTTACACGATGAATAATAAAAGAATATAATATTTATGTGGCTTCAGTAAAAACAAATTCATTAGAGGTATATAAGTAATTATGTCAGCACTTAAAGTTATTCATTCTGAACGAAAATTTGGACTTGTTAATGAAAATGGAAAAGAAATAAAGTCTTGTATTCATGAATACATAGATTTTAAAAATGTCATAGGCATATTAAAAAAAAATAACAAATGGTCTTGTATTAACTCTGATGGTCAAGAGATCACACCATCTATCTTTGATGATGCTTTTAATATCAAAGATCAGTTTGCAAAAGTTAGAATTGGTCATAAATGGTTATTGATTGATCAATATGGTAATCAACTAAAACCAACCGAGGTTATTAATAATAACTTTAATTTTAAAGAAGGTTTGGCAAAAGTTAGATATGGATGTGGTAGAGGAGAAGCCAGTACAGGCTCAAAATTTGGCTTTATCAATGAAGATGGAGAGGAAGTAATTCCATTAATTTTTGATTTTGCTTATAATTTTTCTGAGGGTTTAGCTGTAGTCAATAAAAATAATAGATGGGGATACATAGATAAACAGGGTAATAATGTGACTGATTTGATTTTTGATTTTGCTTTTGATTTTTGTGATGGATTGGCAAGAGTCCGAAAAGGTAAATTTATTGGCTTAATAGATAATAATGGCAATGAAATATCAGATTATTATCATGAAATATTTAATTTTTCTGAAGGACTTGCTAAAGTTGAAAAAAATGGATTATATGGATTTATTAATATACAAGGACAGGAAGTAATTCCTTTAGTTTATAAATTTGTTTCTGACTTTTCTGAGGGTTTGGCAATCTTTGATGATAATAATCAATATGGCTTTTTTGATAAAGAAGGTAAAATAGTAATCGAAGCTATATACGATGATGCTTATTATTTTATTGATGGTAAAGCCAAAGTTGAAATTGAAAATAAAATATTTTTTATTGATAAAACAGGGAAAAATATAAATGGAAAAAACTGAAAAAATAGCAATCTTTCCTTTGGGATTGGTTTTACTGCCAAATATGATTTTGCCACTACATATCTTTGAAGAAAGATATAAAGAAATGATTTCTGATTGTATCAAAAATAAGACAAACTTTGGCATAGTTTATTATTCAGGTAATGATTTTCATAAAAGTGGTTGTATTGCTTCTACAGTAAGCATAATAAAAGAATATGAAGATGGTAGAATAGAAATAGTAACTGAGGGTAAAGAAAGATTTAAAATAACTAAAATATACAATGAAAAAAGTTATATGGAAGCTGATATAGAGTATTTTGACGATCAATATGAGCTTGATGGAGAAGCCATTAATTTAGCAAAAGTTGAAGGGTTAAAGCTATTACAAGAAATAATGAAGATATACAATGAAAATTTTGATTTTTCACTTGTTGATCACCTTAATCCAAAAACTGTGTCTTTTTTGATTGCAGCAAATGGTGGCTTTACAATGGAAGAAAAACAATTCTTTTTGGAAACCATTAACACAAAAGAAAGGATTGAAAAAGGTGTTAAATCTTTACAAATAATTATTGATAGGCTCAGAGTTTCCAAAGGTATAGAAAAAATTATTCAAAGTAATGGCTACTTACCAAAGAAGCATGATTGATCAACTACCTTTTTTATTATAGAATTAGAAATAGTTTTTTGTCTTTAATTTACTAGAGAAAGGTAAAATGAATAATTTTCTTGGAATTTTTATAATAAGTTCAGTACTTATTTTTGTATTTATATCTCTGATTTTTTTTATCAAAAGGTATATGGATAACAAAGATATGCTAAAAAACATATCTAAAGAAAACTCTCATAAATTACAAAAAGATCTTGAAGATGAATTAAAAATAAAAAAAGAAGATGAACAAAAAAAGCTGGATCTTGGAGATAGAACTACAACACTTGAAGTAATTGAGAGGTTATTTAAAAGCTCTAAACTTACTGGATGGATAAAAAGTAAAAACTATCAGCTCTATAATCAAAAAAATTTATCTATTATAATTAATATGTCTGGTAAAGATGATTTAATTAACTCAAAAAAAGATGTTATATTAAAAAATGGCGAAATATATACTCAAAACAAACATTATTTATCTATAAAAAAAGAGTATTCAGAAAAAGTATTTATGTGTTCTTATAAGGTAGTAGAAGAGTTTTTTAACACTATACCTTCTCTTTATAAAATATATATTAGTATCTATACTACTGAAGAAGAAAAAGATGAGCAATTATGTGTCTTAAGTATGGAAGTAAACAAAGATCAATACAATTCAATTAAAGATAGAACTTCTGGCATTATAGAAAAGGTTGATTTTTTTCAAGCTAATTATTCTTACGATACCAAAACCTATGATTTTAAAGAAATTGAGCCTGTATCA
>JACMQJ010000520.1 GCA_014377055.1 Candidatus Sericytochromatia bacterium | reverse complement strand
ATTTAAATCTATGACGCTTACTCTTTTTCCTATATGTCTTATATATTTTTGGTCTTTCACCTTTGTCAGATTTAGGGACAATACTTATTGCCCCATCATTTTCAAGAATAGCCGAATGTACTTCTTTGATACTATCGACACCATGCTCTCTAATTACTGCTTCTAGCTCATCAATACTCATTTCTACTTTTTGTAAGTTTTCTTTAACATATCTACCATCATGAATCAATATTACCTGCTCACCCTCAAAAATTTTTCTGATCTTATTTGAACTGAATAATATTTTTGATAGAATATAGCTTAAAACTAATAATGTACCAGCAGAGCTAAGACCACCTATCACACTATTATTATCACCAACCATCGCATTTTGTACACCATTGCTAATCAATAAGACTAAAACAAAGTCATTAAGTGTAATTTGGCTTAGATGATTTTTACCTAATATTCTGAACCCTATTATGATGGATACATAAATAATAGACGTTCTTAAAACTACATCAATAGGTGTAGTTATCATGATTATCTTAATTGATCAAGCATATAATAAATAGAGTTTAGAGCTGATTCACCTAGTTTCATTGAGCGATCAGATGACCAGCCATATTTTTCATCAGGATCATTATTATTATCTTTAAAAGGCATCTCAATAGTTAGAGCAAGACAGCCAAATTTTTCAGCAATATAATTTGAAGCCAATGTCATATTAGCTGATCCAAATCTATCTTTTTCATAGCCATGTACATTTTGAAAATCAGGATTAACTTGTATTAAATGCTCAACAAAAGAGTCTTCTAAGTTTTTTAATTCGTCATTATAGCTTGGTATTCCCTCAGTAGTAGCTACAAAATTATATGGGATTGCTTCGTCACCGTGTATATCCAAAAACATATCAATTCCTATTTCGTGCATTTTTTCTCTAACATAATAAACCTCAGGACTTTTTTCAATTGACGGTGTCATCCATTCACGATTTAGATTTGCACCTGCTGCATTGCTTCTAAGATTTCCATTAATACTTCCATCAAGATTCATATTTGGCACGATATAGAATGAAGCTTTTTTTAAAAGTGCTTTTGAGATAGGATCATGATTATCCAAAAGTCTTTTAATTAAGCCATCAACAAACCATTCCGCCATAGATTCACCAGGATGTTGTCTAGCAATAATCCAAATTTTTTTCTTAATTTCATCATCCAAACCAATATTAACTAAGTTAATATCTCTACCATCAACAGTATTTCCCAGATCAATTACTTTTGTTAGTTTTGATTGTTGGGCATATCCCAATAAATCAAGATGCCTTTCATGAGAATATGGAGCAAAATATGAATAATATACACTCTCAAATTCGGGAGTATGTGTAATAGTTAAAGTTTTTCCATCATATTCTGTAGGAACTCTAAACCACTCTTGCCTATCATAAGATGCACAAGCCTTATAATCTTTCCAACCGTCAGCATAACTTGATTCACCCGCATTAATAATTTTTAATTTGTACTCTTTATTTTTCTCTCCTTGTAAACGAAAATGAAACCATTGTAAAAATTCTGCATTAGAATCTTTTCTTATTTTTAATTGAATATTATTACTATCTGTAATATCAACAACTTCTATATTTCCACTATCAAATTTTGAACTTATTTTCATAAAACACCTTATTAACTCAAGAATAATTGATCAAAGTTATATCATATTTTTTGCAACATAATTAAAAAAATAAAAGTTAAAAAAATAAAAGTTAAATTTATAAGACAATCATTATTTTATAATTTATCATTATGGGTTGTTAATTATGTTTATTTTGATAAGGTAATATTATGAACAATATTGTTGTTCCTTCTTTAGATTTGAATGATTTTGTAAATGGTAATGAAGAACAAAAAAAAAGTTTTTATAAAAATATAGGTAAAGCCTACAATAGCACTGGTTTTGTAATTATAAAAAATCATGGCTTAAGTCAAGCAAAAACCGAAAAATTATATGATCAAGTGATTAAGTTTTTTAATCTTGATGAAGAAGCAAAAAAGAAGTACGAAATCCCTAATCTCTATGGTCAAAGGGGATACACAGGCAAAGGTAAAGAAAAAGCCAAAGATAGTAAAACACCTGATCTAAAAGAGTTTTGGCAGCAAGGTCAACAGATAACTCAGAGTGAGCATCTTGAAGAAACATATCCTGATAATATCTATGTAGAAGAGTTACCCGAATTTAATGAAATTACTGGTGAAGTCTATAAACAACTTGAAGAAACAGGCAAACACTTATTAAGAGCTATTGCTTTATATTTAGAGCTTAATGAAAATTATTTTGACGAAAAAATACATCATGGTAATAGTATTTTGAGATTGCTTCATTATTTTCCTATTCTGAACCCTGATGATTTAGCTGAGGATGCAGTAAGAGCAGGAGCACATGAAGATATTAATTTAATAACATTATTAATTGGTGCTAGTGCAGAAGGTTTACAATTATTGACTCGTGAAGGTCAATGGTTACCAATTAATGCAAAGCCTGACGAAATAGTGGTTAATGTAGGTGATATGCTACAAAGATTAACCAATAAAAAATTAGTTTCGACAACCCATCGTGTGGTTAATCCACCAAAACATTTGCTTGGTACTTCACGTTATTCTGTTCCATT
>JACMQJ010000519.1 GCA_014377055.1 Candidatus Sericytochromatia bacterium | reverse complement strand
GTTTCGGTTGATAACAAAATATAGCTCTTAGCAAAATCAGTACTAATCATAATCCTTGCAGTATCACCTTCTTGATAAGTTCTTTTGTCAGTTAAAATCTCAATATTTTGAAACTTATAAGATTTACCCTGAAAATTTTTACCATTAATCCAGACATATCTTTCACCTTTGACAACTTTTTCGTCTTTATCTTTGGTTTCAAAAACAAATTTATAATATCCTTCACTTGGTGTTTTCCATCTATAAAATATTCGCCCTTCATCATCACTAGTAAAGCTTTGACTTGAAGCTAGATTAATATTTTCCTTTTCATTATTTTTACCTGTGTAATTTACTTTATATATTTTGAGATCTCCTGTAGCTTTTACAGGTTGATCGTCAGGACTACGTAGGTTTACTTCAACGGTAGCATTTTCATATGGTTCATAAAATCCTTGGTCAAAATCAATAAAAGCATAAAAATATGTTTGTGTAACTTTGACGGTACCAGCACCTTTTATTTCTCTTCTACTACTATCAACAACATTAGCTAAAATATCATATTTATAATCAGTTAAACTTTTTTCTGTTTCAAAATCAACGTAAGCATTACCAGCAGAATCGGTTATTAAATCACCTTCTTTATATACTGTTCCCGTACTTTCACTTTGTGCAAGACTAGGATTATACATTTTTTCATAGCCTGAGTTAGAACCGTAGAGCCAATCGTATTGACTACCTTTGTAATAGTAATAATAAAAAGGTGAACGCATAACTTTGTAATGCACTTTTGCTGCAACAACAGGCGAACCAAAATAGTAATTGACGTTAATTTTTACTTTGGCTTTATCTCCAGGTTTTATTTGTGGATTATCTGACTTAACATTAACAATATATTCAGGCTTTTTGTATTCTTCAACTCTGAAGTTTTGACCACTGGATTGAGAAAGAGCTTCTCTAGTATGATTTGGATCAACAAAACTAGTGTAAATATTATATATTCCTAAGTCAGCTTTTTTGGGTAGCTTAAATGAATCATTAATAGAACCTAATTTATTGGTAGTAAGAACTTTTTCATAAATGCTAGTACCTTTAGGATCGCTTATTTTGACATTTATTTTTTCATTAGGAACATTCTTATAATTTCCATCATGAAATCTTATTATATCTTTAAAATATACAGTTTGTTCAGGTCTATAAACTGGTCTATCAGTGAACAGATATGATTTATATTCTTTTGTTTGATTATAATAGTTGTAATAATATTGAGCATCAGAAAAGGTTAGTTGATTACCTTGCCAAGCCAAAGCCTCAATGTATGAGCTGTAAGTTGTATCATTTTTTTTGTTATAAATAACAGATCCATTACTATCTGTAAAAACTTGTTTGTATCTTGATTGATAAGAATTTGAAGTATAATAGTGTTCCTTAATAATTACATTAACATTAGGAATTGGTTTACCTGTTTCTCTATTAAGAACATTTAAATAAACCTTACTCTTATCAATATTTTTGATAATTACTATATCTGAGATTATTAAGAGAGTTAGAGATGAATTATTTTTATTATCTTCAGTAAGTACTAGATAAGAACCAGTTTTTAATGCTGATAATGTTATTTCTTTAGAAACAGCTTTATAATCTTCTCTATCTCCCATGTTAACATCAATAGATAATACTTTTTCTTTAAAATATCTCTTTGCATCATTTATTTTTTCGCCAAAATTATGGTTAAAATTATTAAAATTAGTGTTTTGATCGTTTAACTTATTTTTTAAAACTTTGACCAAGTCAGTTTTATATACTTTTACAGTTAAATTACTAATATTTTTTGTGGTTATAGATAACTTAGGCTTTGTATCACTCGGTTGTACTCCAAGACTACCTACTGATAGACTTGTCCTTTTAATATTTTGCATTTCAGCTTTGGCATCACTTACTTTGATAGAACTAGGATATTTTTTTATCAAACTTTCATAAGTATTTAATGCTTTAATAAAATCTTGTTTTGAGCTATAAATATTACCTAGTCCAAGTAATGATTCGGGAGCAAGCTCATCGTTTGAATAATTAGTGACTATTTTTAAAAGTAAGGGTATCGGGTCTTCTGATAATGGGAGATCATTTGTAAGATCCAAATTATTTTTAGTTTTATAGTTAATTTTTTTATATATAGCTCCAATACCATTATTATTCATATAATATGAAGCTTTTTTGAATAAAGACATCGCTTCATTGTGTGGATTTTTTGCTATCCTATTTAAACTAAATATTTCATCATAGAGGAAAATAATTTGTACTTTAACATCTGATTTAGGATTATATTGATTTGAGATAACTTTTATCTTAGTTGAGTTTGATAAGGACTCATAGTCTGAGATGTAATAATAACTTTTACTAGTTAAGAAGTTAGCAAATTCAAAATTAAGGTCAATTACTTCCTGATAGATTTCTTGTGTTGGTGTGTATTGATTGACATCTTGAGAAGGTTTTTGTAATAAATAATATATCTCTTTCGATTTTTGAAAAGATTTCAAGGCTAATTTTCTATCTTGGTCGTAAGTGCTTATGTACTCACCATCTCGAATAGTTGTATCACGATAGATCTTACCATTTCTTTTATATCCTTCACTTGGCATTGACTGATATATTTTACCTGATAATGTATAAGCTCTTGCTTGCCAAATATTATTGTGGTTAACCTTAATATAATTATCTAAATCAGATATTAAATTGTCCCATTTTTTTAAAATAAATAAAGTTTCTAAGACTTTAAGACCTGATTTTTTTTTCAAATCGTCACTTACTTTCGACTTTGTTATTTTTTTATACAGATCAAAAGCTTCTTGATAATTATGCTTTCTAAATTGATTTTCAGCCTCAATATATACTTTATTAGTTTCAGATTTAGTAACATTAATGCTCTTAGCAACTACAGGTATAGTAAAAAGGAAGAAAAGAATTAGATAAACTTTTAACTTTTTCATTATTTTTATACCAAAATATTTATAATTTAGATAATTCAATAAATACATTATCTGATCAAAATAGATTATATTCAAGCTAAATTTTTACTTTATGATAACATAAGTAAAATATGTTAACTCAATATTGCTTTTATTTTAGATTAAGAAAAGAATAAGCTTAAAATATTTTTTCCCTAAAATAGATTATTAATAAGCAAGTTACAAAATATTATTCCTAGAATAAATTAATTATTCCATTTTTTTAGTCTTTTATAAAAGGTATAAGCCATGGATATAAATATTGATAAAGCAGTAGACACTCTTTTTAATAAATTTGATATTGACAAAAATGGTAAAATAGAAAGTGTAAACAAAGAATTTAAAGCTTTAAATATTGCTAAAAAAATGAAAAGACAGATAGCAATGACTTCTTTGGCACAGATTACTGTCAAATTGAATTAGTAGATAATACAAAATTGTTTAAAAATTCTGATACAAATAATGACGGTGTTGTAACAAAAGAAGAAATAAAAAATCTATTATCTTCTTATGATAAAAATAAAGATGGTAAATTAACTACAAGTATTTTTGACTTTTTTAAAAGTAATGTTTTTGATAGAGAAAATAAATCAGTAACAACTATCTTAACTGACTGGGACTCTTTTAGATCTAGCTCAAAAGAACTCAATGATTTAAGAAATAGAATAAAGTAGATTTATTCAACAAGATAATAAAATGTCTCTGCCATACCCCATGAATAAAATAAAGTCTTTTTGCCTAACATTTTTAAATTTGAATTGGTAAGATGCT
>JACMQJ010000518.1 GCA_014377055.1 Candidatus Sericytochromatia bacterium | reverse complement strand
CAAATTTAAATTGTATTACTTATTCAGATAAGAAGTAAGCTTTTTAGACATTTCAGTAGAGAATCCTTCTGCTATATTGACAGACTTATTACCTAATTTTAGATATATTTTTCCATCTGGAGTATCAGCAGAATAAGATGTAAGAGTTGATTTTTTATTTTTGATTAATTTTTCATATCTTGCATTGATGGTTTTGACATAAGCTGAAAAAAATTGTTCAGCATCTTTTGTTGTATCCCAAACTGATTTATAAATCAAAATTGAATTATCCGAGTTTTCTTTTTGATATAATGAGCTTGTATCTCCTGCCCATCCTGCAGAAGCTTCATTTGCTAGTTGACTATCAACGTATTCTAAAAAATAGTTTTGTAAAAAGAATTCACCAAAAGTATCCTTTTTAATAAATTTCCAACCTTTATCATTAATAATTTTTTCATCAAGTAAAACTTTTATTGGTTCTTGTTTTGTTAAATATTTTTCTGGATGTATAATCTGTGAAGTTGACTTAGGAGGGTATTGATAGATAGAGTTAAATCCTGTCCATCCACCTTTTAATTTGTACAAAGTTGTCACAAACTCATTGCCTTTGATATAAGGAAATGTCATTTGTTCAAGCAAAAAACCAGGTACATCTTTTAAACTATTTTGAGCTGCAAGACTAGCTCCCAAAGGGTTATTAAGTAATGCTCCAAGACCTTTTATGCCAACTGTTTGAACATCCTTAATTACATATAGAGATGATGCAAACATAGCTTCACCCTCAATAACAGCACTTCTTGCAAGGCTCATATCACTATTGCTATGTGATGAATCAAGAAATTTGTGTATATCAAAATTTTGATCTTGCAAAGCATGGGTTAATTCGTGTGAAATAACTATCGAAAACTCTAAATCACCCATTTCTGGATTTTCAATAATATACAATTCCTTAGCATCATTATCATAAAGACCAGCAATTTGTTGGGTATATAGATTAATAAAAATATTTTTTAGATTAGAGCCTTTTTTTAGTAATCCTAATCTTTCAAGCAACAGTTTATCACTTGTAGCATCAACAACGGAATATTCTTTATTTATTAATTTATTGAGAAATAAGTTTAATTCTTCTTTTGTCTTTACTCCAACTATAACAGGTTTATTATTGGATAAACTCCTAATAGTTTTTACTCCAGCGAGTATTTTTGTGACACTATCTTTTAAAACTTTTGAACTCTTAGTTTCATTTTTATTTTTCAAGAATATGATATTTGTTTTAACAGCAACATTTTTATTGACATCGTTAATAATATTCTCTTTTGCTAAAACTTGATTTGAAAACAGTGACAATAAAATTAGTATAGATATTGATGCTTTTTTTAGATTCATTTTTTCCATTTTCGGGTCTAATATTCCAATTCCCATAATCTGATAGTTTTGTCAGCTCCGCCAGATACCAAAAGTCTATTATCAGGTGAAAAACTTAAAGTTTGTACATTACCATCATGACCTGAGATAGTTTCCATATCAGTCCATTTATCAGTATTCCATAACTTAATATCTTTTTTGGTAGCTCCTGCTAGATACTTTCCATTAGAAGAAAAAACTAAATGATTAACAGTACCTACATTTGTAAAATTTTTGATTGTTGACATGTCGTTAACATTCCAAACCTTGACAGTACCATCTTCACTACTTGAAACCAGCTTTTTGTCATTAAGATTAAATGCTAAAGATAGTATTGATGAGTTATGAGCCTCAACCGATGCCAATTGCTTCCAAGTGCTTGCTTCCCAAATAATTATTTTTTTACCAATTCCTGCGGCAATAACGCTTCCATCATTACTATATGCAAGAGCTTTAATCTTTTCTGAAAATGACATTGTATTGATACTTTTTTCTTTATCCAAAGACCAAGCTTTAAGTTTTCCATCATCAGCTCCAGAAACAAAATTATTATCATTAGGACTTATTGCAATTGCTTGTATCGGGCTTTTACTTTCTTTAAAAATACTTATATTTTTCCAATTTTTTGTTTGCCAAACTTTAATGGTTCCATTGTTACCCCCTGAAATCATTAGATCACCTGCTTTAGTTATAGCTAATGAGTTAATACCATTTGAATTATCTTTTATCTGTCTTTCTGAGTTTAAATCACTAGCACTATTTATTGATAAAAATGGATCGTCACCTGCAGAAACTATATATTTTTGATCAGGACTATAAATAACACTATTAATTTGCTCTTGATGTGGTGTTTTGGTAAAAATATTATTTAAAGAACGATTTTTCCAAATTTTGATAGTTTTATCAGAGCTTGCAGAGATAATATATTTTCCGTTATAGCTAGAGTCTAATGAATTTATTGCACTTGATGATTTAAAAGTTTTAACTAAAGTCCAATCTTTTGGATTCCATACCTTAATATTTTTGTCACTGTCACCAGAAAAAAGATATTTATTATCTTGGCTAAATTTTACAGCACTAATATATCCTTCTTGATTATTTATTTCTTTGAGTAGATTATTATTATTTGCATTATATATTTTGATAGATTTATCATCACCACCAACAGCTAACATTGAGCTATCAGGAGAAAATGAAAGGGTATTAAAGTAAGTATTTTTTACTTTAATAACTGTTTTGACTTGCCAGTCCCTGGTACTCCATATTTTGATAGCATCATCATCTCCAGCACAAGATGCCATTAAATTTCCATCAGGACTAAACTTTATATCTCTTGGATAACTTTGATGGCCTTCTAACTTTTTCATTGCTTGTTCATTTTGAATATCCCAAACTTGTAAAGTCTTATCATAACTTCCCGATATAAGATATTTACCATCAGGGCTAAAAGCAACCGCAGTAACTGGCTTTAAGTGAATATTTATTTCTTTGACTAGAATATTTCTTTTAGCATCCCATATTTTTACAGATCCATCTGAGCCAGCAGTAGCATAATAATTATCATCATTGCTTGAGGCTAAAGCTGTAATCGGAGAATTTTGTTTAATTGTAGCTTTATTAAGACCTGTTTCTAAATCTGTAATCTTGATTTGATTATCGTTGCCGACCGAAAAAATAGTATCTCCATTATGGTTGACAGAGATTGAATTTATACCAGAATTATGTACAGTATAGGATTTATAGAGATGTTCAGCTTTTGCAGGACTATTTAATGATAATAAAATCATTAATCCCAAAAATATAGGTTTATTTATTTTCTTCTCCATGACCATTTTTTCTCCTCTTTAGGTTTTTGATTTTCTATTTCTACTTCTTTTTTACCTTGCTCTTTTTCAAATTTTTGGACAAGAGATTCACGGTATTTTTGATCTTCTTTTAGGGTTACCAAATTTAATTCTTTATCTATTTGAATACATTTATCTATATATTTAAT
>JACMQJ010000517.1 GCA_014377055.1 Candidatus Sericytochromatia bacterium | reverse complement strand
TAACAACTTAATAGTCAACCCTGATTTCTCTATTATTTTTAGTGATTCACCAAATAATAAGCTTGATATATCGGCACATCTTATTGATTCGAGCCCACCAACTATTGATAGTAATATTTACCCTGATAAGGGTTTACTTGGAAGCTTTGCACTCAACGATCTAAAAGTAGATCAAGGTGCTGGAGGTACAAGCCAAACTAATCCTTCATCATTTATTAACAATAATGGTAACGGTTTGGTTGTTTGGCGTGATACTAGAGCCTCAACGATTAGTCTTTATGCACGATTTTTTAATGATTATTTACCTGATGGTAAAGATTTTAGTATTACATCAAAATCAAATCCTTCTGGAGATATATTTAATTCTAATGTCAACCTTACCAATTCAGGTAATGGATTTGTAGTTTGGGCTGAATCAATACCAGATCCTGTAACTTATGCAAGCCATATTTATTTGCAGCAGATGAAAAGTTATATTACTTTTTCAAATAAGATACCAATTGATGGCTCTCTTATTGGAAATCAGCAAAATCAAAGCCAGCCAAAAGTAAGCCTGAGTTCTAGTGATGGAAGAGGAGCAATTGTTTGGCATGGAGATAGTGATCCAACAATAGCTGTAAATAATGATATTTATATTCGCTCTCTTACATCATTACCAACAGATGATTGGTCTAGTTATAAATTAGGTGGTTCAAGTGCTACACCTACTAAAATTATTAACTCATCATTACCATTTGATCAAACTGATGCTTCTATTAGTAAAATTAATAGTTCTGGCTCTTGTTTTGTTGTATGGCAAGATAATCGTTCAGGAAATTATGATATTTATGGTAGAAAAGTTACTATTGAATCTGACGGCTCAATTAGTTTTGATACTGAATCAATAATTAATCAGGGAACAACTAATAATCAGGAAAAACCTTCGATAGCACTTGATGATAACGGTAATGGTCTTATTGTCTGGCAAGATAATCGCTTTGGAAATTATGATATTTATGGTAGAAAAATTTCTAGGTATTCTTTATCAACAAGTAATCCTGAGTTTATTATTTCTAATGCCTCAGGGGATAAAAAATTACCTAATGTAAAGTTAGATTCTAAAGGTGATGGTATTGTGACTTGGGATGATGCTGGTACATCAAGAACACCAGTAGTTTCTGGAACGGATATTTATGCAAAAAAGATAAAATCTTATGCTCCAATAGGAAATGATTATAAAGTAGATAATGATACAACACTTGCCCAAAGTAATAATAGCTTGAGTATAAATGACTCTGGTAATGGGTTTATTAGCTGGCAAGACCTAAGAGATAGTTCAGATGTTAATATATATGGTAGAAGAGTTATTAATAATAAAACACAGTAAGAAAAAATTCATCCTAACCTTCTTATTCCCTTCCTTTGCTCTTCTCCTCCCAAGGTCAAAATCTCTTTTTTTAAAATATGAAAAACATGCTTTCAATTAACCATCTTGTACTATAGTCTCCTAATGCTAATTCATTTGAGTTAGTTGCTTAAAATATTCTATTTTTTTAGTAGTTAGTTGAAGTTCTTCTCTTAATGTGGTGAAAAGACTCTGCATTTGGTTATGGCTTTCTATTTTTTATAATTTTAGAAAGTCATTTCCTTATTAAAATTTTAGCATGGCAATACTTTCAACATATTTTAAAATATTTGTCGTGGTGTGAGATATTTAACACAAAATATAGGTTTCAGACTCTTTTTATATATAATTTATCTCAACTGTCTAAGGTATTGAATTATCTATTTCTTCTAATAGTTTCTATAGGTCTAAGCTTAACAGCTCTTCTAGCAGGG
>JACMQJ010000516.1 GCA_014377055.1 Candidatus Sericytochromatia bacterium | reverse complement strand
GAAGCATTTTTGGCTAAATTATCATAAATATCTTGATCTATTTGATAAGCTTTTCTGAGTGTTACTCTCAAGTCTATTGTATCTATATCAGCCCAGTATGGAAAATCAATAGTTTCATTATTTTCTATTTTTTTATCAGATTGATAACTCTTTGAAGCTTTAATGAGAATAGAGTTATTAATATCACAATAATCGAGAGCTGCACCATAATTTGTGACAATAGCAGGAGTACCACAAGCCATACTTTCTATTAAATTAAGGCAGTATGACTCAGCTCTGTGTGGATAAACAATAAAATCACAAGCTTTATAGAGAGATGCAGCATCTTCATTGTCAGACCAATCTATTAATAAAATCTCTGGCGAATAAGCTAAATTAGTTAATTCTTTTATTTTTTGATTATATTCATTACTAACATTTTTAGCATCTGCAACGATAATTAAACAAATATCTTCATCATTAACAAACTCGTCAGTATAAGCTTTTAATAAAATATCAAAACCTGATTGCCAATTAAGATCACCTTTAAATAAAAACTTCTTTTTCTTTTTTGTATTAACATTTATAGGATTGATATGATAATTAAAATAAAGCGAATCTATTCCACTATTAATGACACGTATTTTTTCTTTTGGAATACCATTTTGTATAAAACAATCTTGTTCATAACTACTAGAAACCCACAACTGATCAACATAATCACAGATAGACTCAATCCAATTAATAGGTATCGATCCAAAACTCCAATTTTGCATAACAATCCAATGTCCACTATCAGGAAGCCTAAAAAAAGGTTGTTCATTATGACTTAATATAAAATCTACTTGATCAATCGGCTTATTTAAATGTGTTGAGATTAATTTATTAACTGAGGTTTCATTAGAAACTATAGAAGTATTATAAGAAGAGTCTTTAAGGAAGATATAAGACAAACCTTGATTTACCCTTGAAACAGATGTATTTTTAGAGAAGTTACCATGATATTTTAGATTAAATTTTTCACTGTCAGCTTTTTCTTCACTAGACTCAGCAAGTTTAATAATATCTAATAAATAGCTATAATCATTATTCTCTGACATTTTTTAACCTTATATAATCACTTAATCACTATGTGAATTATACTATTTTTAACAATACATAATTGTTTAGTAATTAGATTTACACATTTTTTTCTGTAAAGTGAGCTAATATTACATAGATATAAAATATAGAGGATTAATTAATTAAGTGTCAGAATTAGACAGTAAAATAGGTTATTTGATGGTGAAAAAAGGTATGATAAATATTCATCAACTCACTCAAGCTCTTGAACTTCAAGCTAAATTAAATACTCAAAACTATCTGCTTTTAGGTGAAATACTAATACAAATGGGTTTTGCTACTAAAAATAATGTTACTGAAATACTTGTCGAACAAAAAAGACTTCGTAAAGTTGATCCTATTCCACTTCCTATTAACTATAAACTAAGTATAGTCAAACCGAATAAAACTATCTTAAAAACTGAAATAGAAAAAAAATCTTCAGAAACACCAATAGTTGAAGAATATATTAATCGTTCAAGTCCCAAAATATCAAATTCCATTTATTCCGAAAAATCAAAACATAAGCCAATAGGTGAGATTTTATTAGAAAAGAGCCTTATTAATCGTGAACAGTTATCTCAAGCTTTGCAGTATCAATCAGTTTTGCCACCAACTCACTATAAGCCAGTAGGTGAAGTTTTGGTTGAGCTAAAATTTATTAGTCGTGAAAACTTAAATCTTGCATTAGGAGTACAGTCTCCTGTTAGTAATAATTCATTAGGTGAAATTTTAAAACAATTTGGTTTAATTGATGCTTCAAAGTTAGCAATAGTTCTAACACAACAGCATTCTTCTACAAGTTCAATACCCGTTGGTGAGCTTTTATTGCAACATGGATTTATTACTAAAGAACAATTGAATCGTGCTTTGGAAGAGCAAAGAAGACGGAATATTAAGTAGTTAACAAGTGGTTGAAACTGATTTTAAATTAATATTTGAATATAATATTATCAATAGCTATAGGGATATATTGCATATACCCTCTTATTTATTGGTTGAATTAAATTATTTTTATTTAGCGTTTATTTTGGGTTTATGCAACACGCCCCTACCCTAGAATTGTTCAACATTAAAAAATAACTTGTTTTAGTTTATTAGAGGTTTGGCAAATTTATCTTCATGATCTTTTGCTTTTCGTGCATCTTCTTGCCTTATTGCCTTACCCATAACTTTTGTCATGGTAATACTATCCTTAACAGCTTCTAAAGAAAATTCAGACATAATAGTCACTAATGATGACATAATAACCAAAAGTATAATCATGCTTGTTGTTGGCTTCATAGCAAAATTTAATTCTAAAACATTAATTTGAGGTGATACTTTATTGGTGATACCAAGAGAAAAATCAATAATAAATAAAACTATCAGCACAGGCAAAGCAAGCTGAATCGAAACATAAAATAATTTACTGGCAATATTTATAAATTGATGTATAACAATCGGACTGCTAAAATTAAATTTACCTAATGGAATTAAATCAAAGGTGTTAAAAAATGCAGCCAGTAAATATAGATGACCTTGGGCAAAAATAAACACAGTTAGCTCAATTTGACTAAATAATCTGCCTGTAGCTGATGACTGAGTTTTTGTCTGTGGGTTAAATAGTGTTACCATGCTCAAACCTGCTTGAATATCCAAAATCTCACCAGCAGCTTGAATGGCTGCAATAATAATGGAGGCACAAAATCCAAAAATAACACCAATTAAAGCCTCTTGAATCATCAACATTGAATATTTGATAAAATCACTTGGTAAATCAGGTACTTTTGGTTGAATAGTTAACATATACATCATAGCTAGAGTAACAATTAAAGTAGCTCTGACTTGAGTTGGCACAGATTTACCACTAAAAAAAGGAGCTTGCAATGTTAAGCCAAGTAATCTAGCAACTATCAAAAAGAATACTGGAGCATACTTTTCTAACATAGAAGTCAGATAAGCAATAGCTGAAACCCCCGAAGGAGCATCTGGTATAACAGGTATTATAGCCAACTAGGTCACCTCAATAAATAAGTAGGTATATTTTTGAATAGATTCATGACAAATTCGAGTATAGTGTTTAACATCCATGGACTCAACAAAATAATCATTCCATAAACACAGAGTGATTTTGGTACAAAGCTTAACGTTTGTTCTTGAACCTGTGTAATAGCTTGCAAAATACTTACAGAAAAACCAATAATCATTGCGGTCAATATGATAGGCAGTGACATAACTATAATCAATAAAATAGCTTTACTGACCTGAGTTATGATTATACTTTGATCCATTTTTTATAACCTAAAGCTTGTGACTAATGCTTGCAAAATAAGATACCAACCATTTGCTAATGTAAAAATTAATAGCTTGAATGGCATCGAAATAGTTACAGGAGATAACATCATCATCCCGAGCGCTAGTAAAGTATTCGCAACAACTAAATCAACTACTAAAAATGGTAAGAAGAGGAAAAAACCTATTTTAAAACCAGTTGACAATTCACTAACCATGTAAGCAGGTATGACAACATGTAAAGGAACATCTTCTGCATTTTTTGGTTGTGGTAACTTAACCATTCTCATAAAGAATGATAATTCTTCTTTCTTAGTATATTTGAGCATAAAGTTTCTAATTGGTGGTACACCACGCTCAACTGCTACAGACTGGCTTATTTTTCTGTCAAGATAAGGAGATAAAGCTTTATCGTTAACTTCTTTCCAGACAGGTGACATAATATAAATAGTTAGGAAAATTGAAATACCCATAATAACCTGATTGGGTGGTACTTGTTGAGTACCTATTGCTTGACGCAAAAACCCTAGAACAATTATTGTTCTGATAAAAGATGTTGTCATGATAAAAAAGAATGGTAAGAGAGTTAAAAATGCCATAAATAATATTAGCTGTAATGGTGTCCCCAGCTCTTTTAGTTGGGCTGTTTTTCTAAGATCTATAGCATCAAGAAAACCTGATGTTCCAACATCATTAGCTGTAACAGCAAACGCAGGAATAGCAGTAAATAAAATTGTTGCTACGATACATAATAAAGGTAAAATTATTGGTAGATTTAGGTAATCTGAAAATTTTTTACTCTTGTCATCTTTTTTTGATAAATTAATTTTTTCTTCTGATTTCATTTCTTTTTTTTCTGAGGGTTCTTCACTCTCATCTAAATTAATCTCGGATATAACTTGAAGGTTATTCTCACTACTGGCTAGAAGCCAATTTTTATTACCTACATTAATAATATATAGGCTTTTTCTTGGTTCAAGTGCATATCTTTCTACCATTTTGATACTTCTATTTTTGGTTATATTACCAAAAGGTAGACTTAACTTAGGTAATGCACCTCTATTTTTTAATCTAGTAGATAAATAAGCTAAACCAACCACTAATACTAATAAAAACCCTAAAGTTATAAAATAACTACTAAAATCAACACCTGGCACAGTTATGATTGGTGTTGCTGTTGAATCAGCATATACGTTTGATGAAAAACTTAAAGCAAGCATTCCACCTAAAAACAATTTAACCATTTATTCGTAGCCAGAGTCGTCCCCACTCATTAGTGATTCAGGGCGATGAACTTCAGTAATCTTGATACCAAAATTATTACCTATAACGACAACTTCACCTCTAGCAATTAGTCTACCATTAACTAATAAATCTATTGATTCACCAGCTAGACGATCAAGCTTAATTACAGAATTTTCACCAAGTTGTAAAACTTCTTTTAGTGGTAGATTAGTTCTTCCTAATTCTACAGTTACATTCATTTTTACATCTTTTACAAGTTCTAAATTACCTAGTACACCTGTAACAGCTGATGTAGGTAATTCAGATAATAAAGGTGCAAATCTAACAGGACTCACAGTCATTCTTTTTACTGCGGGCTTTTTCTCCAATTTTTTATTTAGATCATTCATTTTAAGAAAACTCCTTTTTACCTTTTAATATACTAATTTTTACTTTGTGCAAAGTTAGATTTAGAAACTTTTACTGATAAATGATTATCTACAACAGTAAGTTTCCCCTTACCTTTACAAACATCATTGATTAAAATATCAATTTCTTCACTAACAGGCTTATCTAGTTCGATTAACATTCCTTCAGAAAGGTTAAGCCAATCTGTCAACATAATAGTTGCTTTTCCAAGCTCTGCACTAACCTGAACTGTAACATTACCTAGTTCGCCTAATGAGTTTTCAAGTATTGAATTAATTTTTTGTTTTTCAAAAGCACTAACTTTTCCGTTACCATTTCCGTTTGTTTTACCTGAAAGGGCAACTTTCATTCCAAATGTATCTTCTAAATCAACACCAAATTCTGACATTAATTCATTAGTAATACTTTCTTTAGAATCATCAGAAAACTCATCTACAGTTACGCCTTCTCTATCTGAGTTATCATCCATATCAGTAAAACTGATAATTGCAGGCTCAGGAATAGTAGAAACAGCTGTAACTTTATTAACAGTAACAGGTATTGAATAAACATCTCTAACGTCAGCTTCACTTAGTGAAAGACCTGATGGACTGGCTTTACCAACTACAAGCATAACCAGTGGAACAACAATACCAGCAACAATCATACCTGTAGCATAAGCCAAATCAGGATTCTTGACCACACCCATTGTCATTAGAAAGTTTGCTACAAGTGGTTCATTTTGAGCTTTACTCCAAAATAATAAGTATAAAGGAATAGTAATTACTAAACCAAGTAAGAAACCTACTGTACCACCAATATTAAAACCAAC
This sequence comes from Candidatus Sericytochromatia bacterium, assembly GCA_014377055.1. Classification (GTDB taxonomy): domain Bacteria; phylum Cyanobacteriota; class Sericytochromatia; order UBA7694; family JACMQJ01; genus JACMQJ01. The sequence continues at coordinate 6,881 of JACMQJ010000516.1, read as the reverse complement.
AAAGAATCTAAAAATATAATCAAGTAATTTTTGTACACCTGTTTGTGATTCAGTTTCAAGTGTTATTTCACCTGTTTCTTCATTAAGTAATTCTCTTACTTTAGCTGAAAAAGGGTTATTGAATTTTCTGAATAAACCAAGTATTGCACCTGCTAAAGCTAGAGCCAAAGCATAACCTAGAGCAGCAGCTAAGACACCGCCCAAAAATACATTGGATACAAATGGTGAAGTTTCTACTTCCATTTTAACTTTATTAGCTTCTTCTTCTTTCATATTAGATTTGACAGTTGGTATAACTTTTGCAGCAGTTGCAGGTGTATAATTTTTGGCAGACTTATTAGCCATATTAACTGCTTCGTCAACAGATTGATTAATACTCTTGTTTGCGGTTGATGTTCCTTCTTCATCTTCATGAGCTTTAATAACTGTTGCGGCAACTATTGGAGCTACCACAGCAACCGGAACTAAACGTTTGTAAGGATTTTTATGTAATTTTGGAGCAACATTATTATTTCTATTTACTCTAACTTTATTTCTGTGAGGAGCAACAGGTGTTACTTTTTTACCATTGGCTGGTGAAAATTCTTTTGTTTGATATAAAACTTCATTTTCTTCATAGCCAACATTTTTTGGTGGCTCTGGAGCATATATCGGTTCTGGTTTTTTATCTTTGATACTCATAGTTGATTCTGCTGATAATCTTAGTGCTTCACCAGAACTCAAATTAGCTAGATTCAAAAATGAAACAGTTAATAATACAAGTGATATAACACCTATCTCAGGCCAACTAAAGAATGAATGTAATTCAAATTTACTAAAATTAGGTGTACCTTTTCTGTAGTAAGAGAATGTCCAGATAGACATAATAAGACCAATTAAAAATGCTGCAGTAAATAACATAGCAGACATACTTAAACCAACATTAACCATATAAAGAACCAATAATACTAAAGGAATGATTCCTATAAATGACAAAACACCAAAGCCCATTGTATTACGTGTAATACCTTTAGAATTACGACCAGAGGCTTCTGACTCATTAGGTGTTGTGCTTGTACTTGAGCTTTCTAAATCCTCAAGTGGCCCACTACCAATTTCGTCATCTTTAAATAATTCATCATCATCATCGTCATCATTACTTGCCATCATTAGAGGACGGTTCAAATTAGAAAGATAATCGTCTTTACTATGCACTGAAAAAACTCCCTACTTTAAATTTCTGTAACCTGTATGGCTATATATTGTTGGTCAGGTGTTGTACCTGGTCTACCTTTGATTATGGTATTGTTCTGACCTATTTTGATAAATAGGGCATCTTCTATAGATTGATTTAATTTGATAAAGTCACCTATTTCTATATTTTGAAGCTCGCTAAAACTCATTTGAGTCGATCCAAGTTCAACTGTGACAGGAATAGTAATATCATCAACAAGATTAATTCTTTCTTGGATCTGTTCAAATTCAGCTTCTTGCTTAACGGATTCAAGAACACTTTTTAGAACACCTGTAAGTGGCTCTAAATATGGTTGTGGAAGTATCATTGATATACGTTGAACTTCTCTAGCAACCATGGTTACTCTGAATGTAATATTAGCAACAAGAGTATCAGGTGCAATACCTGTTAATAAACCTCTAAACTCATCAAGTGACGGAGTATTTGGAAATGTTGCCAATTGGATACTTATTGGATGATATTCGCCCCAAATAGTAGAAAAAGCTTCAGAGAACTGTTGAACTTTACCATCAATCATTTGAAGTTCTTGTTCAGTTATTCCTTCTTCTTCGTCATCATCATCATCGTCTTCATCTTCTTCCTCAGTACCACCTTGTCTGACAAGTGATATTGCTGTGTCCTTATCAATTATTAAAGCAACGCCACCTACAAGTGACTCACCAAAACCTAATAATGACCAAACTGTTTCTCTTGGGTATTTGTCAATAACTTCTTTAAAAGGCATTTGCTCTGCACTAATAACCTGCCAAAGAGCGGCAGAAGTAGGTTCAGCAGCAAGCGTTTCAGTTAATAACTGAGAAACTCTGTCGTGAATATAATACAATGCTTTTAGGTCGTCATGAGATAATTCTCTTGTTTTAACGAACCTTAAAGGGTGTAGTGAGTCTAACCTAGCCACAAATTTATCCTACTTTAACAAGATTTATAATAACTAAAGAAAAGATTATTTCTTAATTTTCTAATCAAATACAGATACAAGCTTACATTTAAGCACTTAAAGAATTTTAAAAGTGTGCTTAGAGTAACATAAATTTAATATTTATCAAATATCTGTGAAACAATTATATAATAAAGTGAAAATAATAATAATACTCATGATACATTTTTAACGTTACTTTATGTAAAATTCGTTACATTTAGTAAACAATTTAAATGAAATTTCACTCGCATTTATGTAAAATCTCACAGAATTTTAAAATATACTAATAATACTAAGATTGAGTCAAGCTATTTCTACCATTTCTAAGTACTGATATGGCGTTAGTTAATTGGTTTTCTAAATTTTCAAGCATTGAATCAGCATATTTATTTACCTCATTCCCTTTAAGCTCACGATCCTTATTGGCTTCACTTTTTGCTATGTCTATTTCCTTGTTAGCCTCCGTTTTAGCAAGCGAAATTTCCATATTAACTTGGTTTTTTGCCAAATCCATCTGCTTATTTATTTCATGTTTTAAATTGTTAGATTCTAATAAGGCTTTTTTCAAGACTTCGCTTTCACTAACTAAAACTTTTGCTCTCATCTCTGCTGAGCTAACCATTTCTTGAGCTCTATTATCTGCCTCAGAAAGTATTCTCTCTTTATTTTCAACAATCTCAATTGATTCACTCATTTCTTGTGGTAAATTTTTACTTAATTCATCAAGCAAACCAAATAATTTATCCTCATCAATAATTAATTTATTAAGAATAGGAATCTTGGCACTATTTAAAACCAAATCCTCTATCATATCTAATATTGATTTCACATTTTCTTCGCTGATAAGAATCACCCCTCAATTTTATACAGGTAAATTTAAAATTTCTAAATTATTTAGAAACTCTTTTAATTATATTTTAACTAGTACTTAAACTTCAAGTAGATAAGCTAAAAAAATCAAAATTAAAGTTAAAATTATGTGTCTTTTTGTACATAATTGGCTAAGTTATTTAAAGATTCTCTAAACATGCCACCAAATATAGATCTTGCAATTGGGTGTATTATAAGCATAATTAAGCTTGGTGTATAATATACATTCCATCTAAATAAAGTTTTTCCTTCATCTATTTCCTCAAGTTGCATATCTTCCAACATTGATTTAACTAACGGTATAGTAATTTCATAGATTAGAAAACTGTATCTTTTGCCATATTCCCAAGCCAAAAATTTTTCTTTAACCGAAATTGGTTTTAAATCAACGATTCGAGTTGAGCCTATTCCATAAGGCTCTTGAGAAGTCCATTTTACCCCTACAAAGTCTTTAAACCAGTACTTCCAGGTGTCACCAGCAAGCACATCAAAAACTTTATTGGGTGTTGCATTAATAATTATCTCGTTTTTAAAACTAAATGGAGCATTTTTTGTGTATTCAAGTTTTTGATTTTCTAATTTAAACCACATAATATTTTCACCTTTATCTATCGTTAATTTGTCTAATTTATTTAAGGATGCAAGGGAGATTTTAACATATATAGCTATAAACCCTGTCTATGAAACTGACAGGGTTGCCTATAAGTTGCTATTTTGTAACAATCTCTTTGACAAAAGGTGTATCAGAGAGACTTATCTCTGGGTGTTTTTCAGCAAAATATTGTAATGACCATTCACTAGTGAATAGTACTACTGTATTACCAAATTTATCTTCTCCTGAGACTGATCCAACAGGTAAAAATGGTTGAACCAAAATAGAATAATCGACATCTGGACTAACCCATCTTAAAATACTCCAATTAGTCGGCTCTGAGATAGAATCAGTGCTATACTCACTTTTTAATCTATATTGAACAACTTCAAATTGAAGAGGACCAACAGCACCCAAAACAATAACACCTGAGTAAGAATTTCTTAACTGAAATGATTGAACTACACCTTCTTGAAGAAGTTGCTCCAAGCCATCTCTAAATTTTTTGTAGTCAGAGGTATTTGGGTTAGTCAAAGTAATAAAATGTTCTGGGGCAAATTGAGGAATAGTTTTATAAACAATAGAGTCATCTTCAGTTAGAGTATCACCAATACTAAAATTATTACTGCCAATCAAACCAACTATATCACCAGGATAGGCTTCTTCAACTGACTCTCTTTGTTGACCAAAAACAGTATGAGCACTGGCAAGACGTATTTTTTTATTGGTACGGCTATTATTAACTAAGATATTTTTAGCAAATTTGCCTGAACATATTCGGATAAAAGCAATCCTATCACGATGTTTTGGATCCATATTTGCCTGTATTTTAAAAACAAAACCTGAAAAACTATCTGTTTCTGGTTCGATCAAACCTTTTTCACTATTCATCGCACCTGGAGGAAATGAATATTTTAAAAAGCCATCTAAAAGAAGTTGTACACCAAAATTATTCATAGCACTACCAAAAAAAACAGGTGTTAATTGACCAGTCATAACATTCTCTAAATCAAATTCTTCACCAGCTATATCAAGCATTTCTATTTCTTCCATAACAGTTTTATGAACAGAATCACTTAGTTTTTCTTTTACTATTTTATCGTTTAGATCCGTTATAGATACTGCTGCTTTGTGAATACCACCAGTTGTTCTTTCAAATAAATGAACTTCTTTATTGATACGATCAAAAACACCTCTAAAATCAAGACCTGTTCCCAATGGCCAATTAACGGCAAAGGTTCCTATTTTAAGTACATCTTCTATTTCATCAAGTAATTCTATTGGTTCTCTAGCAGGTCTATCAAGTTTATTGATAAAAGTAAAAATTGGTATTTTTCTTTTGCTACATACTTCAAATAATTTTCTGGTTTGTGCTTCTATACCTTTGGCTGCATCTATTACCATAACAACAGCATCAACAGCAGTTAAGATACGATATGTATCTTCTGAAAAGTCCTCATGACCAGGTGTATCAAGTAAATTTATTCGATAATTATCATAGTCAAATTGTAATACTGTAGAAGTAATAGATATACCTCTTTTTCTCTCCAATTCCATCCAATCTGATGTTGAAGCACGTTGATTTTTTCGAGCAGTTACAGAGCCTGCTTGTTGTACAGCACCCCCATATAACAAAAACTTTTCTGTAAGTGTTGTTTTACCTGCATCTGGATGTGAGATAATCGCAAATGTTCTTCTTTTTTGAATTTCTTCTTTTATACTCATAAAGTCTATATTTATCTAAAAATTTATTTTATTACCAAAGATTCAGATTACCAAAGACTTATAATTTAGTCGCTATTTATATTACAAAAATTTATTTACATATTTTTTTCAACAAAGATTTTTTCATATCTTTTGTCAGTTTTATGTAATCATTTATGTAAACATCTAAGCATTATGATATTGATTGAAAGAAATATAAATTATCTTAAGGAGATAAAAAATGTATAACAAAAAAATAATTAACTTAGCAACTTCATTAGTTTTAGCTTTTGGTATCTTTTCTTGTTCCCAACAAACACCAAATACAGTATCATCAAGTGCTTCATCAAGCCAAACAGCTGCTTTGGATACTTCAACAACTATCGATTCATCAGCTATCACTCAAGTAAGTACTGGAGATAGTAACAGTGCTACATCATCATCTCTTGTTGATGCTAACACAAACACTACATTAGCTAGTGGTGCTAATTTTAATACTGCTGAAATAAAAGATACAATGATTGCTTATCATGATACAGACAATGTTTTTAGAGATAGTGAAGCATTAAATAAAGAACAAGGAGATGCTAGTTTTGGTGTAAAAGCAGTTGATTTGGTTGCTGCTACCGATATATATGCAACTCTAAAAAATGTAAAAACAGGTGAGCTTCGTGATACCTTAAGAGCTGCTTTATTAAGTGATCTAAATGATCAAAGAGCAGCAGAAGCAAAAGCACAGAATCAGCTTAAGGGTATCGAAAATAGAGAAAAAGTAGACAATAATCTCTTAGCAAGATTACAAGTACATGGTAAAAAATATCAAGTAAAAAGAAGCCAAGTTATTTCAATTGATAATGGTGATGGAACTATAACTAGAATTAGTCAAGTTGAATTTAAAAGAGGTAATGTTCTTAAAGTAAATAAGGAATCAAAAACTTATGATAAAGCTACCAAAAAACTCATAAAAATAATCCATAACTTTAATGAGAAAGCTGGTCTATATTCAAGAGAAGCTGTCAGAGTAGCAATATTCAATAGTACTGGTGGTAGAACTGTAACAACTGAAGCAACAACCAAGTTCAAAGATGGTAAAGTGAGAGTTGTTAATGAAACTAGAATACTAGATGTAAATGGTAACGGTACTGGCACTGGTGTAGTTACAGTAACAACCAAAGATGGAAAAGTAACTACTTACAACATTAATATGACAATTACTGTATTTGTAGCAAGCTCATCAGTAAAAGATCCTAATAATTCAGCTAGTGCAATAAGTGTTAATCAACAAGCTAATGGTACAGCAACCGTTACAACAGGAACAACTACAGCAACAACAGATATAAGTAATGCTGCTGAAGGTTCAACTCCAACAACTACAACAACAGTTTCACCTAGTCCAGCTGCAAGTGCTTCACCTGCTGCATCATCTAGTCCAACTGTAAGTGCTTCACCTATCGCTGCTGCATCATCTAGCCCAGCTGCAAGTGCTTCACCTACTGCTGCTGTATCATCTAGCCCAGCTGCAAGTGCTTCACCTATTATTGTTGCTACATCACCTAGTCCTG
>JACMQJ010000515.1 GCA_014377055.1 Candidatus Sericytochromatia bacterium | reverse complement strand
TATAGAAAATGAGTGTTATGTTGTTATATCAGGTAGTGTGGGTAATTTACCAAAAGTAGAAAATATGGACATTCAGTATTCTCAGTCAGCCGTATTTTCACCTTCTGATTTTGCTTTTCCACACGATGCTATTATTGCAGAGGCTACTCCAAATACTGAAATGACTTTAATCGTGGATCTTGATTTGGATTTATTAAAAGATGTCAGAGTACATGGTAGTGTTACCAATTTAAAAGATAGAAGATCTGATATTTATAAAATAACTATCAATGAGATGGAAGACTAAAAATAATTTTGAACAATGTTACTTTAGCCCCATTGTCAATTTAAAAAACTATATGCCATAACTTGCCATCTGGATAAAATTTTATCCAGATGGCTATACAATATCTTTTACTATATATTATCTTTTTTTCATCCACTCTTGAAAGTAGCTGGGGTGTGTAATCTTTCAAAAAGTCAATTAAATATCGATCAAATAACTTTATTTTAAAACAAAATTTTATATTATACATTTTAAAATTTATAAGCTCATAATTAAGCAAAGTTTTTAGATCTTCATTTACTGTTTGAATATTATTAATATAGTTAACAAATTTCTCTGAGTCATCTTGATGTTTTTTTATTCCAGAAGGTAAATAAGTTAAAGCATATTGGTCAAATAATTCTTCAAACTCATTTTTTAATCTACTGTAGCTTAGATGAAAAAATTTTGTTACCTCATTCATTCTTTTATTTTTTAATGAGTCAGCAAAGAAATTTATTTGATAAAAAGAAGCTTCTAATTGTTTGATCTCTAAATCACTTAAACCTAGTTGTATCCCTGTTAATTGAGGTGTATTTAAAAAATTATTTCGTAAAGACTGATCAGTATAGAGCTTTGCCATAGCTAATTGTAAGTCAATTAGACACATTGTTTAGTCGATAATTTTATTTTTCTGGCATGATTTATTTCGTTAAGTAATTCACAAAACTCAGGAAAATTTTCATCTCTTTCCAAAATTATTCCCCTTGGATTACATAGTTCAATAGTTTTTTTCATCAAATCCCATATTTCATCGGGAGTATTTTGTGAATGACTATCAATTAAGACACTCTTATACCAATGACCTCCAGCAAAATGCAGTTGTATAACTCTCTCTAAAGGTAGATTTTTTAAAAATGTAATGGGATCATAATTAAGATTGACCGAGTTAATGTATACATTGGCAACATCTAATAAAAGACCACAATCTGACTTTTCTAATATTCGACTAATAAATTCAGATTCATCCATTTCTTGACCTGGTAAAGTTAAAAGATAACTTATATTCTCTAAAATAAGTGGTGTATCAATAATTTTTTTTATTTGGGCTATATTATTACAGACAACATCTATTGCTTCATTAGTAAATGGTAAGGGTGAGAGATGACCGATATCGATACCACCAGCTTTAGTAAAACAGATATGCTCACTCCACCAAGGAGGATTTAAATATTTGATCAGTTTTGCTAGTTTAATTAAATATTCTTGATCAATAGTTTCAGCTGTACCCAAAGATAAGTTTATAGCATGTGGTATTAATATAAAATGATTTTTTAATAATTCGAGTTCCGATTCTTTTTCAGGAGTCATATCAATATAATGCTCAGCAATAATCTCTAAAAAGTCAATTTTGTCTTGATGAAAAAAAATTTCACTTCTTAGATTTGCTCGATAACCTAAACCTACACCCAATTCAGGAAGTTCCTTTAATTGTTGATTATCCACCACATCCTCCACCACAACCACCTCCGCAGCTACTTCCACTATCTCCACTACCATCACTAACAAAAATGTTACTATAGCTTTCATAAGGAGTTCCTGCGAGAGAAGAAACTCCAAAAAGACCTGCTAATAAAAGAAATTTTGGATCACTGGCGACGAGATGTTTCGACTGTTTTTTTATATCTTTAAAGGCGAATCTAAGATTTTTTAAATATTTTTTTCCATTTTTTGTTATTCTAATATTATGACAAATGGAGTATAAAATTAGTGGTGAAATAACCATTAAAATTGCAGTAAAACCAACATTATTGTAACCATTGATAAGACTAACTATTAACTTATAAGCTCCTAATGAAAATAGTAATAATGAACCAAATATATTCCACTTTAATAGATTAATCTGACTTTCAGTAGAATTTAGTAAATTATATTTTTGTAATTTTAAACTATATCTATGACAATATTCTTTAGTTATTTTTAGCTTTGCTGCTGTGTTAATTATATCATGAAAATTTTTTGGGTCAGAATAATAATCTACAAAATATTTCTCCAAACTAGAAAGAGTTGAGTTAGGAATAATTCTATTTATGAAACAAATTTTATTATCTTCTACCTGTACATAATTAAGCTGAATTAGTTTTAGAAATGCCAATTTTACTACTTCAGTAGTCTTTCCTTTCAGAAAAGCAATTTCATAAGGATCAGGATTTATAGGAATAGAAGGGACATTACTATCTTTGTTATTAATTATCCTAATATGAATATAACAACTTAACGTAGTTAAAATAATTACTACTATATAAAATCGGAGGAAATCGGAACCATGTAAGTTAGCTATTGGATTATTAAGTAATATATTCATATTTAATTTAACTTTTTTTACAATCTATACTCATCTGACTATATTATAATTGAAGTTTATTTATTTTACTAGATATATGATGCAGAGCGTAATAAATTTGGATATAATTATAATATGTGTTTATTTAATAAACTTATGATATAGGGAGAAAGACTAATGTTAAATTTATTCAACAAATTTCTATCAAATATAATTATTATTCGTGAAACTATTCTTGTTCAAGAAGATATGACTATAATAAAAGAAAAAATGACTTTTAGTTTATAATAAAAGTTCCTGAGATTTAACATATTAATTAAACTCTCTTGCAATAAAATAAGAATATCTTAGTTTGATAGATAGACGCTTAAAAGTAATTATTGCTATAATGAAGC
>JACMQJ010000514.1 GCA_014377055.1 Candidatus Sericytochromatia bacterium | reverse complement strand
TAATAATTAATATAATAATTAAAGGAGCTTTATTGTCTAATTTATTAAAAGCTAAGGTAGGTTTAAAGCATAAAACCATTATTTATATTTGGATAACCTTAGTTATACTTGGAATTTTATTTTATTTATCTTATCCTACAAGCTTTAGTCCTATTAATATAAGCAATTTTTTAAAACGTTTTGATAGTTATATGATTGTTATTTATATTATCCTTTGTATGCTTAGAGGTTTTACTTTAATTCCTGGTACTCCATTTGTTGTAGCTGGAGCAATATTATTTCCAACTCATCCTTTTTTAATGCTGTTTATTTCAGTTAGTTGCATGTTATTTTCTTCTATAATTTTATATTTTTTTTCAGAGTTTCTTGGTTTCGATAATTTCTTTAAAAATAAATATCCTGAAAAAATAGAAGTAATCAAAAATAAATTAGATGGAGTAAAGGGAGTTTTTTTTATAGCCTTATGGGCTGCATTCCCTTTAGCACCAACAGATTTAGTTTGTTATGTTGCAGGTGTAATCAGGCTAAATTTAAAAATATTATTATTAGGTATTTTTTTCGGTGAATTACCAATATGTGCTTTTTATATTTTTACCTATAAATTAATTACTTTATGAATGATGAACAAAAATCAGGTGAATATTATAGTTTTAAAGTTGATAATTCACAAGAATTGATGAGGATTGATTTTTATTTATTAAATAAGATTCGTTATGCAACCAGAAATAAAATACAAAAAGCAGCCAAAGAAAATAAAGTTTTGGTCAATAATGTTCCTGTGAAGCAGAGTTACAGAGTAAAACCAAACGATAATATAACCATCCTAATTAATGAGCCAAAAAGAAATAAAGAAATTTTACCAGAAAATATTTTACTCAATATAATTTATGAAGATGATTTTTTGATTGTGATAGATAAGCCTGCTGGTATGGTGGTTCATCCTGCTTTTAATAATTATTCGGGTACTTTACTCAATGCTTTAGAATATCATTTTAACCAAACAAATAATTCAAAAGAAAGATTAGTTAAATCTGGGTTGGTACATAGACTTGATAAAAATACTTCTGGATTAATGATTATTGCCAAAGAAAAAGAGACATTAGATAATTTACTTAAGCAGTTTTTTTATCATAGCATTGAAAGAATTTATCAAACCTTGGTTTGGGGAAATATAAACTTAAAAAAAGGTAAAATTATTACCAATCTGGAAAAAGATTCCAAAAATAAAAATATTAAAGTTTCCATAACTGGTAAACAAGCAATTACTAATTACTTAGTCTTAGAAGATTTTTATAATTCTAGCTTAATTGAATGCAAGTTAGAAACAGGACGAACACATCAAATCAGATCTCATTTAGCATATATAGGTCATCCAATTATTTTTGATGATTTATATAACAATGTTGAAAATAATCAAATATTTCAAAAAATTAATCTTCAAGTATCTAATACACTTGATAGGCAAGCACTTCATTCTTCATCAATTAAGTTTATTCATCCCAAATTAAAAAAAGAATTATTTTTTCAATCACCTTTACCTAACGATATAAAAAATACCATAGAGTATTTAAAAAGTATTAGTTTTGATATGTGATAATGTATTAGAAACAGAAGAAACAGGCTGATTAACAATTAAATCAAAAGCAAGTTTTATTTCATGCTCAGGAATATCCAAAAAAGCATTAACTACAAGAGGATCAAACATTTTACCCATATATTTTCTAATTTCATGACGAGCAAAGCCATCAGATAAAGCTTTTCTATAGGCTCTATTTGAGGTAATAGCATCATAAGTATCAGCAACAGCAATAACTCTTGCACCTATTGGAATGTCTTCTCTATCAAGCTTATCAGGATAACCATTACCATCATATCTTTCATGATGAAAGCGTGCTAATGGTGCAACTTCTTTTAGACTAGTAAAGTTTTGAATCAAAGCACATGAAATAACAGGATGTTTTTTGATAACTTTATACTCTTCGTTACTTAGTCCTTCTGGCTTATCAAGTATTTCTCTTGGTATACCAACTTTACCAGAATCATGTAATAATGCTCCTTGTTCAATTAAGTGTACATAAGATTTTTCCATACCCATACGTTGAGCGATCAAACTAGAAAGAACCATAACTCTACGTGAGTGACCATGAGTATATTTGTGTTTGGCATCAATTACTTGTGCAATAACATTTAAGGCAATTTCGACATAATCACCTTTTACATCTTGTAGTTTGGCAACTTCATAAGTATCCATACCAATTGCTGACCAAGCATCATCGTTTAAATTATCAGGTGTCCATAGCTCATCTTTTTTGAGTAATCGCATAAAAATTTCAACCAATCCTGGGTTAAATTTTTTACCACTCATATTTTTTAAATAATCTTCAATAACACTTTTATTTTTTTCGACAGCATTCATAACATAATAAGCATCAAAAAGACTTATAATTCCTGCTTCTATAGGTATTTCACGACCTTTTAAATTATCAGGAAAACCACTCCCATCCCAAGACTCATGATGCCAGCGTATTATTTTGGTAACACCTTCAAGTGTGGGTATTAGTGAAACAATTCTTGAACCAACGATAGTATGATGTGGATTACCTTTTCCTTCATCGGTATATTGAGTTGTTCTTTCATCAAAGTCTGTGGGCATTCCAACTTCACCAATATCATGAAGTAAGCCACCATAAAAAATATTTCGTAAACTTTCTATGTTAAGATTTAGCTCAGTACCAAGCTGTACACCTGATAATGCCACACGATAATTATTATGTAACTTATATCCTTCAGCTAAATCGACAACCATTGCTAAAAATTTTATTATGTCTTTAAATCTTCTTCTTTCATTACCAGGTATAAAACGAGAAATTGTTAAATTGTTGTTAGGTAACACTAATTATCTCCACAAAGACATTAATATAAAAGCACTTCTATTTATTAGCTATAGTGTAATAACTTTACAACTAAATTTTAAATAATATTACAAGCTTAATTGTTTAAATTATAGCCCAAAATAGACAAAAAATATGTTATCGGTTGTCCGTTTATATCCAATTTTCATGAAATTTTGTGAAATTTACATTTTATTTTTTAGGTTTATCAGATTAATTAAATTTAATTCTGATTCTTTAGATCCATCGAGTAAAATCATATTTTCGGATAAGTTATAGTATTGATTAGTATTACCATATTGATTAATAGAAACCCAAGAAGAACCTTGATTTTCTTCTATAATTTTATCAATAATATTTTGTTGATTATCTTCGGTAATAAATTCTTGTTTAAAATAGTCTGAGTTATCAATCATTTTGAAAGATGAAACATCAATTAAAAATGCTCCTGATAATTCTTCGCTACGAATCATTTCATTAACTATTTTGAATAATTTAATTGCTTCTTCTGAATCGAGCTTAAGCTTTCTAGCAGGTATATTTTTTTGAAAAATAACCTTATTAATTGTATCAACCATTCTCACTAAATCTTTATTATCAGAAAATTCAGACATAATCAAATCATCAATAACAAAAACATCTTCTGTATTTCCAGAAAGAGCGATCCATTTAAAATTTAATTTGTCTGAAGTAATTACAGGATATATATATTCAGGTATAAAGCTTTCTATATTAAAAGCATTATCAAGACCTCTATCGTAAGCCTTTTCTCTAATATTATTACCAAATTCAAAAGCGATTGAGCCTCTTTTTTGTAATTCTAGCATAGCTTTAACATGTGTCATTAATGTATGATTTACTAAATTTTTGTAGTGATGGGCATCTGCTCGTCTTATTCTTAAAGCATCACTAAATGAATAACCTGATGGGAAATAATTATCTTTGGTATTAGTTCTGTCAGTTATGATATTAGGTACAAAACCTTTATTAATAAAGTCCCATAATATTTCGGAGGCATTACCAACCAAACCAATAGTTTTACTTAGACCACTTCTTTTTGCATCTATAGCAGTATCAAGAGCAGAGTCTATATCTTCATAAAAAATATTACAAAAGCCATCTTCATACATTTTT
>JACMQJ010000513.1 GCA_014377055.1 Candidatus Sericytochromatia bacterium | reverse complement strand
TAAACTTTGTATATTTAATAAATATTAAGAAAAATATGAAACTAACACCTGCTAAGCAAATCCTCAATCTGAACAAAATTAGAAAAATAAACAACACTTAATAAGTATTTAAGCTATTTAATAGCAACTTGTTATATAATAGATTCACTGACAATCATAATAGGATTAAAATGACCAAAGATACAGTTACACTCAGCAAAAAAGATTTTGATTTGCTAACCAGCATGTACCCTAATATTTCTGCTCTCAAGCAATCCCTTGAAGGCACTATTCATCCAAATCACATCAAACAAATTGATGTAATTGCCCAAAAAATGAAAACTGTGTTTACACCTTTTTGGGAGAAAGAAGAAAAAGATTCAGATGATAATTACGACGCACTTTCTCAAATTTTTGACGATCTTAAACTTAAAAGTATTTGGTCAATTAGTGAAGTTAGTGCAACCCAGTTGAGTGATACGTTTAGCTCCAAAGTCAAACAAATCAACTACAAAGGACAAATTACAAGATTTGACTCTCCAAAAAATCTTTCTTGGCTTGATATGTGGAAAGAGGCGGATAAACTAATTCGCATGAGTGGTGACAGTCATCATATTTTTATTGAAGACTTTAATGAAGATATTAAAAATCCTGATCACTACGAACTAAGCACAGGCAGTTAAAATCTCTCGCCTCAACGGGAGTGCCGGTTCGATTCTGGCCTCAGTCACCAATATTAATGCGACATTAGCTCAGTTGGTTAGAGCAAAGAACTCATAATTCTTGGGTCGCTGGTTCAAATCTAGCATGTCGCACCAAATGTGTATTATTATTTATAGAGTTCAGCAATTATTTAATAATCTAATGCTTTTATATTATTTCTCCTGAATCATATTTTAGTAATATGTATTAAAAAGTGGTTGCATCAAAACATCTAAATTTATCATTTAATATCATCTCCATTAAATTAAGTTTTAAATGAAATATTGTAGAACTAGCTTTGAGTTATGATTGCTAATAATGGACAATAAAAAAAATTCTAATATGATATATAAATAAAATATGACAACTACAAATAGCACACAAAATCAACCAGTCCCTTTCAACACAATTTTTTAAAATAGGAATTTATTATGAATACTAAAATAATGCAAGAAGAAAAAGAAGACATTTTAAATGATATTTTGAATGATAAAATATTAATTAAAATAGTTAAAAATGAAGACAATAGTTTTCAGTTAAATTTTCATGAAAGAACAACTAACAAAGTAGTTTATGACACTTACAAGATATTCTATGATAAAAATATTACTGATTTAAATTTGGCAACAGTGAGTTTATTAATGTTAAATGAATTGGACTCAACAAAAACTACTGAATTACCAAATTCATCAACGCCATCTAATTATGACCTTAGTTACGAATCAGATAAGAGTACTTCATATCGCCCCAGAGATCTTGTTGGAAACTATAATTATAGTCTTTCATATGTTGAATCATATTACAGTAAAAATATGGAAAAAATACTGTCTAAAATTTCAAGTTCTTTTATTGACCTACCTAGACTTCCAGAAAACGAAAAAACCCCTGGTATTTATAATTTTGACGATAAAAGTGTAATTTACTTACGAAGGCACGTTATTAGTGGGTCTGATGGACCTGCTGATTGTGGATCGGAATTAATTGCCACCCAAAGTTTTGAACAATTAAATGCTCGCCTTATAAAGGAATATAGTGCATTTGGAAAAGAAAAGTCTTTAAATAACGCAATTACAAGCAAAAAAACTGATAATTTAAAATCAGTTATAGAATTTATCTTTGGTCAAAAAAATGATGATAAAAAAATAATATCATTTAATAATGAAAAAATTGAAGATATGAGAGCTAAATTTGCTAAAATAGAACCTAATTTTAAACAAAACCCCTAAAAATTAGATTTATGTTAGCTTTTTTTGAGTTTATATCACGACTACAAGTACATCAGACCTCTGAGCTATAAAGTTGTGTTAATTTCTTACTAAACATATTAAATTTTTTAATTTTTCTTATGTGTGAAGTACACCTGCCGATTGTGGTAAGAAAAAACATATTGAACACTAAAAAACTATGAAAACGAATTCTGATTGCTCATTTGAAGGCGATAATTTTGATACAACTATGTGGAAGATGTTCACTTCCTCTCAACTCGCATCCATTGTAGGAGAGCAGCATACCAATAGTTACTTGGAGGACTTAAAAGGTTTTAAGTGGGAGTTTAAAAGTATAAAAACGGAAAAGTTAAATCTTGCTATATAGTATGGAGAATCGTTAATATCATAGTTATTTGTGTTAATCTTAATTTTGTGAAGACTTTCTTTTTTTGAAAAATCTTTAGCTTTTATAGGAATTTTCTAGACTTAGATTCACCTCTTTTGTAAAGTTTATTACCTGACGTAGAAAATTGTTGATTAAATTCAATGTTTTCGCTTATAATTACATAAGCCATAAACGAAAAGTTGATTTTAACTGAATTTCGAGGTGGCAAAGTTAGATCGGAAAAACATTACTAATATATTAGTAGATAAAAACCATGAAAGAACAAAATATGTCGTTTACTATTGAGAGTTTTTATAATCCCCATTTGGCATTAGGAAACAATAGAACAGATGCAGTACTAACGATAGCAAATAGTGCAGAAGTACCCCAAGGTAGTTCTAAATTAGATTTTATCTATATTTTAGATGTTTCAGGGTCTATGAATGAACACGATAAATTAAACCATGCAAAAATTGCATTAAGACAATCTCTCAGTTTACTTCCTTCTACTGCCAGTTTTAGCATTATTGTATTTAATACAAGTGCAAAACTACTGATTCCTCTTTGCCAAGTATCAGAAGATTCAATTGCTAAGGCTCAGAAAGCCGTCAAAGAGGTTGTGGCTAACGGTGGAACAGCTATGAGTACTGCACTGGTTTTAGCTAATAAACAATTTAAATCATCATCAAATACTATTAAAATTGCACAATTTTTAACTGATGGAGAAAATGATACTAATGATTCTAAACTATTGCTTAATGTCCTTGATAGTTGTAAAGGAGTTTTTCAGTGCCATTGCCGTGGAATTGGGGTCGGTTGGAGACCTGAACAATTGCGTTTAATTGCTGGCTCTTTGCTAGGCTCAGCCGATACAATTGGAGACAATTTTGAGCAAGACTTTAAGGATACCATTAATAGTGCCAGTAATTTAGGTGTCGCTAATGTATTTCTCCGCCTTTGGTCTCCCAAATCAGCAAAAATTATCTCTGTTAAACAGGTAATGCCTGAAATTACCGATTTAATGAAGCTAGCAAAAATTGTTGATGAAAAAATTATTGATTTTCCACTTGGTTCTTGGGGAAAAGAGTCTCGTGACTACCATATTGGCATTGAATTATCAGGAGGTGTATCTGGTGATGAAGTATTGGCGTGCCGACCCATGGTTATCTATGAAGAAAACGGTATTCCTGTTAAAATTGTAGGACCTAATGTGGTAGCAAGCTGGACTGATAATGTACAATTAACTACTCGCATTAATTCTCAAGTTGCTCATTACACAGGTCAGGCAGAGCTAGCTTCTTCAATTAAAGAAGGATTAGAAGCCCAAGCATTGGGGGATATTGATAAAGCTACTAAACTATTGGGAAAAGCAGTAAAAATTGCAGCAGATTCAGGAAATGAAGAAGTTACTAAACGATTAAAAAAAGTTGTTGATATAGTTGATGTTTCCATGGGAACTGTTCGCATAAAGTCAAGTGCTAATAAAGCCGATGTTTTAGGTCTAGATATGGGGGGGACTAGAACTGTTAGACGCTCTAAGCCACCTACTAATACTTAAAATTGTTCAAACTAAATTTTAGTAATAAGAAAGAATTTATATTATGACATATATCTGTATTAAAGGTCACACATCTGATGATAGTGATTACTGTTCTGTCTGTGGTTTTAAAATTGAAAGTACTCAATCATCCTTAGGTAACCCTACTAATGATTCAGTTATAGATGTATTAGAACAATTAAATTTAGGAAAACCATCAGAAACTTGTCCACAATGCAATATTCCTCACAAAAAAAACTTAAAATTTTGTGAGATGTGTGGTTATAATTTTGATGATAAACAATCCAAATTGCAGACTTTAGTTAATCCTGCATTAGATAATTTAATTGCTTTAACTTCTGTAGATAATTCTATTGTTTCAGTACCTTCTAGTATTACAAATGCATTACAAGATGATGCAGTCCATCCTGATTTGAAAGTAATTATTACTGCTGACCGTTCCATGTATGTTGAAGATTTAGATAACCCATTTCCAGAAAATACGCAAGAAAGAATTTTTCATTTGGATTTGGAAGAAAATTTGGTAGGTAGAGTAAATCGTGCTAAAAATATTAATCCTGAAATACCTTTAAATGATGCTGGTGTTTCACATCGTCATATGAAATTTCTCAAATCGCGAGGTGGTTTATGGCAAGCGTTAGAATTGGGTTCTTCTAATGGAACCAAAATTAACACAGTAGAACTGGTATCAGGAGTACCTGTAGACATTAAAGCAGGTGATATTTTTACTCTTGGTATGTGGACATGTATCACAGTTAAGAAAAGATAATTGATAATCTTTGTTATAATTTTTAGGAATATTTATGCATAATGTTGTTAGTACCAGTGCTTCACAAACTAATCTAGCCACAGAAAGTAAATTGAAACTACTTTCTGTTAAATGGGTTGCGTCTAAATTAAATAACACTCCACAAAAGTTAAAATTTATCCAAATAATTGGAGTGTTTATTGCCTTTATGATGTTTGTAGTTATAGGTTTATATGCTGCTCATTTAAAAAATATTCAACAAGTTATTAGTCATGATACTGTTCCTTCTATCATAGCGGCTGAAAAACTACGCTATCAATTAGCAAATGCTCATGCTGAATTAGTTAATATCTTTTTACTAAAACAAGTTGATGGTAAATCAGATCTACAAAAGAAATCTTGGATTGCATACAAAGAATCTATCAGAAAAGCTCAGTCAAGCTATCTTGATGCAGCTCAAAATATTACTTATGGTGAAGCTGAGAGAAAACCTATTTACGATGTAATGACAGGATTAAATGAATATGAAAGATTAGTTGGATCTGCAAATGCTAGTGGAAAATTTGGGGTAGAAATAAAAGAAGCTGATAAAATCATGCAAGAAATTATTTTACCAGCCGCAATTGCTTTAGATCAAGCTAATTACAATGTTTTAGATCTCCAGTATAAACATTTTGTAAATACTAAATTTATCTATATGAGTGGTTTTGTTTTGTTTTTTATATTTGTATCTGCATATCTTTACTTTTCTCAAAAATATTTATTTACAAAAACTAAAAGAAAATTTAATCTAGGTATGCTATGTGCTTCTGGTGTTACTATTTTTGGATTTATCGCAGTGTTGATTCTTACTCATAATACTAATAAAGCCTTAGATGTTTCAAAAAATGATGCATTTGATTCTGTCCATCTAATGTGGAAAGCTAAAGCTACAGGTTCAGAAATAAATTTTATTGAGAGTCTTTATTTGCTAGAATATGAAGACAAAAATAAGCAAAATTTCTTATTAAATGAATTTACTAAAAAATCTCAAACAGAAATGAAATATTTATTAGATGAAAATAATAACATTACCTTTAAAGGTGAAGATTTACAAGCTAAGAATGCTCTCAAGTACTTCCAATCATACATGAAAATTGACCAAAAAATCAGGCTTTATGAGAGTTCTAACCGCCATGCAGATGCTATTAACCTTTGCTTGGGAACAAAAGAGGGGGAATCAAATTATGTTTTTGATCAATTTGACCTAGCTTTAGACAATATATTAAATATTAATAATACAGAATTTAGTTCTAATACAAAAAAAGCATTAAATAATATTTATATGATTGATTTTTTAGGTTTGTTGATGGCTATTGTTTTTAGTTTATCTGTTTTTTTAGGACTTAAACCCCGAATTGAGGAATATAAATATTAAAAATTATGAATAATGAAATAATTGAATGGAAAAATAAATTAGAATTAATTAATAAAAATTTAATGGAACTAACTAATAGTGATTTTGTTAAAAATATTCGTAACCATATTACGGGGCTAAACTCCATAACCTATACAGGAAAAACATACTTATACGGTAAAAATAGTATTGAATTATTAGATAGATTATGGAAAAATTACGCGCTAATGAATGAAACAGTACAACAAGCTGAAGATTTATATAAAAAACAAGGTATTTTTAAAGATAATTCACAAGAAATTAATAATTTACTGCATGGCTCAACAATTAGCATCATAAAAAATGATATTTCTTTAGAAAAAAGAGATTTAATTTATAATTCACAAATTAGCTTAACCTTAGATGAAGCACAAATTTTAATGGTTAGTCAATTTAGTGAAGTTCGAGATAGCTTTATTTTATTAAGAGATGTTGAAAAATCAGTAGAAATTAGTGTAAATCTTATAAAAAAAGAATACGATGAACTAAACCAGTTACAAATAGTTATAGGGAAAAAAGTTAATATAGAAGTATTTGAACATATTGATACATTTAAAAACAATCCATTATTAGTAATGGAATCTTTACCAAGTGCTAAGAAAAATTTAAGTATTGTACGTGAAAAATTAGAAAAAATTAATAATTTAAAGTTTAATATAAAAGAAAAATTAGAAAATATAAGAAGAAAATTAGAAGAATTAAAATCTTTAATTGATAAGCAAAATATAGTTACTGAAGAAACACAAAAAACTTTTAGTAATTCTTCAGCTTTTTTAATTTCTGTTAATGAAAATTTAATTCTTTCTTATGAAAATTGGATTAAATATTTAAATGACTCCTTTATAAATACTTCTATTCCTCTAAACTCTTTAAGTGTAGGAGTTGAAAAATGTTTAGAAGTAATTTTAGTAAGTATTAAAAATGAAGAAGCTAATTATAAAAAAAATTGTGAAAAATTAAACGAGTTAGAAGATTTAAAAGGTCGTTTTAGAGCTTATTATGCTAAATATGAAATTATGCGATTGAATACATCTGAAACACTTAAGTTAATAGAAGTAATTAAAACTGCTTTATATTGTAAACCTATAGATTTATCAGTTGCAAGTAAACTAGTTAGAAAATTTGAAATGATTTTGAGCAATTAAAATAATATCGGTATGTTTGACCTTATAATATGTCAGAAAATTAATTATTAAAAATAGAGTCAATTTGTTAAATAAAAAAAGGAAATTATAATGGCTGAAATTTGTACATTTTGTTCAGGTCAAATTGAAGATGGAATTTGTGGTGATTGTGGTAAGGCATCCGCAGGGAAAAGCTTGCTATCTACAGTTGGTGATGTTAACTTAAATAATGGGCAAGATAGTGAGAGCGAACCAAGCTATACTGTAAATACAGGTATAACCAATCGGTTTACTGCCAGCTCTAGAAGAGGAATTACTTCTTTGTTAACGTATCCTTTGGCACGAACAGCTAAAGGAACAAGGCGCATGATGCAGCGTGTTACAGGAAGCTCCACTAAACGCCGGAATGCTCTTGGTGGGGGATTAGTCTCGTTGCCACCAATGCCAAGCTTAGACCCATTAAATCTTTTAATGAAAAAACTAGAAATTCCAGCACACAGAAAAGTTTGTCCTAATAGTCCAGCACATTGCTACGAAAAAAGTGAAGTTAATTTACCAGTTGAACAACGTCATCCAGTATTAGTATCTCTTAACAAAGGGTTTTGTGGTAATTGCGGTACTCCTTATGACTATAATCCAGCATTAAAAGCCGGTGATATCGTTATGGAAAAATATGAAGTTAAAGGGCCAATTGCATTTGGTGGTATGGGGTGGATTTATTTAGCTTTTGATAAAATTCTATCAAGGTGGGTCGTATTAAAAGGTTTGCTTAATGCAAAAGATGAAGAAAGTGCTGCTGCTGCTGTAGCAGAGCGTCAATATTTGGCCGCAGTAAAGCATAGTAAAATTGTTGGTATCTATGATTTTGTATCGCATGGCAAAGAAGGCTACATTGTAATGGAATATGTAGGGGGTAGAACATTACACAGTATAAGAAAAGAGCGAGGGCCACTTCCGGTAGAGGAGGCTATCTCTTATATTATGGGTATTTTACCAGCATTTAGCTATCTTCATGATCAGGGCTATGTTTATTGTGACATGAAACCTGAAAATATCATGTTAGAAGGTGATGATGTAAAATTGGTAGATTTAGGAGCTATGCGAAAAATTAATGATATTGATGGAGCTATTTACGGCACAATGGGATTTATGGCACCAGAACTTTGTGATGGAAATGCCCTAGCTAACCCTAGTGAGGTATCTGACTTGTACACGCTAGGCAGAACATTAGCACAATTAATTATGGAGTTTTCTATGAGAAAACATGAATTTGAGCTTCCCACTCCAGTAGAACAACCTATTTTATCTGAATATGAATCATTATATCGCTTTTTGTTAAGAGCGACTCATCCAATTCCAGATGAACGATTTCAGTCTGCCCAAGAGATGCAAGATCAATTATTTGGTGTGTTGCGAGAAATAGTTTCTGTCAAAGAAAAACCTATTTTTTTTGAAAGTTTAGTTTTTACTAGTGATAATTTAATAGATACAAATGATAACGAGGGCTTAATTAAACCGCTAGCTCGCATTTTACCAACTATAAAAATTAATCCTAGCGATAAAGCTGCAAGTGATTTAATTCGTTGGTCAACTATAGGTGATATTGAGAAAAAAATTGAAGGATTTTTAGGACTAATTTCTAAACATTCTAAATCATCTGAAGTTAAAATGCGATTAGCAGAATCTTATATTTTAAATAAAAATATAAGTGAAGGCTTGATTATAATTAATCAAATGGAAGCAGAAAATATTTTTGATTGGAGAATTAGCTGGCTCAAAGGATTAGCATTTCTTCAAAATGAAAATGGTCTTGAAGCCATTAAGAGTTTTGAAAATACTTACTTTGAAATGCCAGGTGAGTTAGCTCCTAAATTAGCATTAGCATTTTCTCATGAAATGGCGGGTCAGTTAGATAGGGCAACCTATTTTTATGAACTAGTTAGCAAAGTAGAGCCTAACTTAGTTGCTACATGCTTTGGTTTATCTCGTTGTTTAGCGAAAAATGATTTACTTATAGAATCGGTTGCTGCTTTAAAATTAGTTCCAAAGACTCATACTATGCATTTACCTTCTCTAACCATACTAACAAGAACTTTATTAAATGATACATCTAAGCTAGATGCCAATTTGTTGAATTTAAGCTCTGAAGCATTACAAGAAGTTTTAATAGATGGAACAGCAGAAAATTACTCTCTGGGGGCTGAGTTGCTTTATAAAACAGTAGAAATTTTAAATAAAATACCTCAAGGAACTAAAGTATTGGGTTATGATGTTAATGCTAAATCTTTATGTTTAGGAGCAGAAACTTTATTTCGTAAAGCTGCACGAATTGCAAAAAGTAAAGATGAAGCCACTTACTATATTGACCAAGCTAATTCTGTGCGACCCATCACTAATTTTTAAAATTAACAGGAAGTTTAAATATGAAAAAATGTCAAAATTGTAGCAATGATAATTCATTAGAGACTAATTTTTGTATTTATTGTGGCAATAGTTTTATCATGCAGTGTAGCCCATGTGATTTTTCTAATGGTTTCTGTGTAGAATGTGGAAAAAAAGAAATTTCTTTTAGTTTAACTCAAACTGTAGATGAGAAATTAGCCTGTATCAGCGATATTGGCAGGCGCCATAAAACAAACCAAGATTATGCAGGTGTTAAAACTTTCTCCGATGGTACAACTCTCTTAGTGGTAGCCGATGGTGTCTCTACAGCCTTTAATTCAGAAGAAGCCGCAAAATTAGCTGTTTCTACAGTTATGCAATATGTAGAAGGCAAGCCAACTACTACAGAGACATTAGCTCAAGCTATTTATGCAGCACATGATAAAATTATTAAGATGACTTATCAAGAAATTCCAGAACTAGTAGAGCCAATGTGTACAATTGTAGTAACAGCCGTTAAAGATAACAAAGTCTTTGTAAGTTGGGTTGGAGATAGCAGGGCATACGTTTTTAGTGATAAAAAAGCTCAATTACTTACTACTGATGATTCATGGGTTTCAGACGCAGTTAAGCACGGTTTATCCGAAGAAGAAGCACTTAAGAGCATACATTCCCATGAAATAACGCAATGCTTAGGAACCAGAGATGAGGAACCTTTAGCAAATGTATTAGAACATGTTGTAAAACCAGGAGACACGATTATGTTGTGTTCTGATGGGCTATGGAATTATTTTAAAAATCCACAAGATATGCAAAAGTATGTAAGCCATGATATGCAAGAAACTTGCAAAAAGTTTGTATTGTATGCAAACAGTTCAGGCGGTCATGATAACATTTCAGTTGCTTGTTTCTTAGTTAATTCTCAATAATCTTATTTTGAATACGAATATTGCGTAGGGCATATTCTTTTTGATTTTCTAATTCTTCATTGAGAATATCAAATGTTTTTTTATTTAACAGCTTCAATTGAACCAATATAGATTCTTTAGCATTAGCTGGATCAATAGTAGAAAAATGAAGATAAGTGTCCATAGCATTATTAACAAACTTGGGAATCGATATTTTCATATAATGCACATTATGGCTTCCTAGCTCATTAGATATTTTTAAATACTGCTGTGAATTGAGTTCAATTGATTGAATGTATTTACCAATTTCTAAATCAGAAATTCGCTGTATAAATAACTGATTAAAATCTTCTATTGTAGAATTTGAGTTGTTTTTAAATTCCTCTATTACCTTTGTTGCATATTTATTTTTTTTATGAAAAAATTTATCAAATACTGTATCTAGACAAACATTGGTTAAACCCATTTTCTTACATTTTTGTTTTAAATTATTATCAAAATTTTTAAATTCATTTCCTGAAAGTTTTAATAATTCTTTTTTATATTTTTTAAATAAATATTGATAAGTATCTTCATTAAAATTTTCTCCTTGATTATTACCCCAATAAATAAAAGGATGGACTTTATTTATCATTACTTGATAATATTGTTCGCTTTTATAAAATTTATCCAATAAAAAAGTAATCGGATTAACGGTATCTTGGCTAGAGCTTCTTATCTTTTTGATTGAGTTATCACTATCTAGTAACAAAATTTGTTGAAGAACTTTATCTCTATCAAAATATTTAGAATTAAACGATGTGTGATTAAAGATTTTATCATACATCACATGATCATAAAATTGAATTACTAATTTTGCTTCCAGCACTTGATTGACAATTTGTGCAATATTTTTTTCTTTAAATTGACAATAAGTTAATAAATCAGAATAACAAAAAACTATATCATTAATTTTTTTGTTAGAATCATATAAAAAATTCAAGATATTTTTATTATTACTTCCCTCAATATCACAATTAATTTTTTCACCAAAATAAACTATAAAATCATGACATAATTCAATAGATACAAAACTATTAAATAATAACTGCTGAGGCATAGTAACTGAAAAACCATTATAATAAGTTAACACGTTAATATCTAATTTATAATCATCTATAATTTTTTTAATGAATTTAAAATCATATAAACCATTTACAATATAGCTGTGTAAAATTTCGCCATTGTTGTAGTCAATATTATCACAATATTTATACAATACTTCAAGTTGCTCAAAACTTTTTTGTTTAATTAAAATAATATGCAGTTTACTATAATTTTCTAGATTTTTTTTAGTACAAAATGGAAAAAAGATATCAAGGTAATCGTTATGCTTAAGGCGTAATGCATTGGCAAAAATTTCATTTTCTTGACCTGATAAAAACTCAAGTATCTGTGGTGGTGTGTAAGATTTTTGATTTTGGATAAAGTAACCAAAACCATTAATAAAACCATTTAAGAAATCATCATTTAACTTAAAAAAATCGTTTTTAAAAAAGTAAGATAAAATACTAGGAATATTTTTCTCAAAAATATTTCTACTCACAGCATATGTAGTAATTGACCAAAATTTACTGTATTCCTGTTGTTCTAGATAATTTTTTAAAGATATTGATAAATATTGGTCTGACATTTGATTGTATGTCAACTGTAATTCATGAGAGACAGGATTAGGCGCAATAAATTGTGTCATTATATTAACTAAATTAGGAATTTTTTTGAAGTTACAATTTTATACCAAATATACAAATTTGTCTATTTGATATTTTTAAAAATATATACACATAATAGTTCACTCATGTTTTTGATGGATGTCATGTGTAACAAAGCCAGCTTCAGCATCTGGAAAGTTCAGCCATTCGGGGTGGGTTAATGTATTGCGTACATCTTCTAGGCCACTTTCCCAGTGTTCTTGCATAGTGATAGGACTAAACTCATAGTCTTTGTTATGCCCTTCATATTCTTTATTTTTATAAATTAATTGAACGATATTAACTACACCCTCTTTGGCTAATTCTGTTGCTTTTTTACACCAAACATCAGAGTTACGAATACTTTCTGGAATATGAGCTAATAACTCTTTCATCATACGAGCATTTTCATGATGCTCTTTCATTGTATCTGTTACCATACGAGTTCTACTAGAAAACTGAATATCTTTAGTGCGTTCTTCAACATC
>JACMQJ010000087.1 GCA_014377055.1 Candidatus Sericytochromatia bacterium | reverse complement strand
GTATCTACAAATAAAGCTGTTTTTGGTTTACCTGGAAATCCTGTTGCTTCATTAATTTGTTTTTACAAGTATATTTTACCTTTTTTGGATAAATCAATGTCAATTAATGAAAAAACAAGTCATGTTTATTTGGCTCAAGATATAAAAATAAAAAAAGATATAACAATATTTTTGCCTGTAATTATTAAAAATGAAAACAGTAAAGACCTTGCAACTCATATAAAAAACAATGGATCAGGTGACTATAACTCATTAGTTGGGACAGATGGTTTTATAGAAATAACCTCAAAAGATGAAATTATTCTAAAAGGTAAATCTGTTCCGTTCTATAGTTGGTAAACAATTAGTTGAAACTCGTTGTTAAAGATACAGAAACTTGGCAATTAAATTTTTATATTATCCCAAAAAAAATCAAGATGTAGATCAATATTTTCTTTTTCATATTCATCTTTTAAGCTAAATAAAGCTATTTCTATTCTTTTCATAAAAAAAGGAGCAATGAATTGCTTAGTCAAAAAATGCACATCTATCTTTTTTATTATTCCATTTGTTTGTAATAAATTAAAAATATTAGGTAACACATAATTATTCATAAAATTATATTTTTTCATAAGTTCAGTTCTTGCTATTTCAACTCTAACTTGTTCAATTAATATTAATCTTTTTATTTTTAATTCAAATTCACTACGATCGATAAAAGCCATAGAATAAGCAATTTTTTTTAATATTTTAAATGGATCTTTGATAATATCTTCTTCACTTATACTACTAAGAATTTCATCACTTGTACTATAATAATTAATCAGTTTAAGTAATATTTCTTCTTTGCTTTTAAAATGATTATAGATAGAACTAGCCTTAATACCAACTTTTTCAGCAATCTCTCTCATTGAAGAATTAGCAAAACCTTTATTAGAGAATAATTCTAAAGCAACTTCAATTATTTTTTCTTCTGTATTCATCATTTTTATCCAATAATCTCTATAATACCAGAATCACCATCAACTCTTAGTTTTTGTCCTGTCTTGATAATACTTGTAGCATTTTCAACACCTACAACAGCAGGTATACCATACTCTCTCGCAATAACTGAGCCATGTGTCATGAGTCCACCAACTTCCGTTATCAAAGCTTTTGCATGAATAAATAAAGGCGTCCAAGCTGGATCGGTGAATCTGGTGACAAGTATCTCACCACTTTTTAAAACTTCTTTTTGTGGATCAAATATTACTCTGGCTATTCCTTCAACAATTCCTGATGAAACTGCATTACCCGATAATTCATTTTTATTTTGTGATTTATCCTTTTTACCTATAATTTTTTCACCTTCACTTGTTAGTATTCTAGGAGGATTAAGATGTGCATATCTTTCAAAATCTTTTTTTCTTTGTTCAATTAATGATTTTACATCTATATTTTTATTATCAAGACATTGATCAATTTCATCAAAATATAGATAAAAAATATCTGATTCTTGAGATATTAATTTTTTTTCTTTTAAATAAGTAGCTATTTCTAGTATTCCTTGCTTATAAATAGAGAGTATTTTTACTATAAAAAACTTATGATGTTCTCTAATTGACATATACTCTCTAGTTGCTATACACAGCTTTTTTACTAGTGGGTAAATAATAAAGCCAAATATTCCTTTTTTAGATTGTTCTAAGATTATATTTTCAGCCTCTTGAGATAAATGTTGTTGATTTTTGAAATGTATTCTATGTTTACCAATTTCTTTATCAGATAAATTTCCCAAAATAATCTGAATAAGCATCATAGGATTTTCTTTCCATCTTTCTTTTGCTATATCTATTTCTCCTTGACCTCTCATTCCATATTTTTGTATAAAATCTTTAAAAGCAAAATTAAATTCTTTGGCTTCAGGAATATTTTCTAAACTGATAAAAATATCTTGAGCTGGTGTTTTAATAAAATAATTATAAAGATACTCATTTTTTTTGATAATATCAGCAATATCTCCCAATTCTAAATTCATTTTTGTAGTAACATTTTCTTCTGATCCTGATGAAAACTGATTAAAGTATTGTTTATCAATTTTATTTTTAAGTAAAACTTGTAAAATAGCAAAACTTATTGCTCCTGTGACCATCTTTATTGCATAAGGAATAACCCATTTAAATATGTTAGGTGTTGAATTTTTTATAAACTTAAATTTCTGCTTTGAAGTGGTATTCTTATTTAATTGTACTTTTATCAATGAGTTTTTTTCTTCTATGTAATCAAGATACTTTTTTGCCACTTGTTTTTCTGGATTAAGAATATTACCTATAACAGTGATAAGATTATTAGGCTTTAGTATATTCTTCCTTAAAAACTTAAAGTCACTTAGAGGTATACTTTTTCTATATATAAAGTTAAACTTTTCATCTTTTAAGATACGATCAAACCCGAGAGCCATTTGCTGATCTGCAACTTTTAAAAAATTTGACAGAATTTTTCTTGTAAGATTATTATGCAAAACATCATTCAATTCCGCATAGATTCTTCCACCTATATGAAGCATCTTCCGATCTTTTTCTTTGGTAAAAAATGGTAGTAGGTTTGAAAAAATATCTTTTCCTAGTGGTGATATTGTTTCTGTCATGACTTGTAAATGATTAATCGATAAATAAATTTTTAGCTCCGAGTTGTTCTCTACAAAATTTTTTGGTAGTGGATAAAGAGTTGTAATCGGTCTTGATTGTGTTATGTATAGTTTGTTTTTATAAATTGCCCATTCAATATCCTGAGGCATTTGATAATGAGATTCAATTTTTTTTCCTAACTCAGCTAAATCTAAGATTTGATTGTCATCAATAACTTGACTGAGTTGTAAATCTTGAGCAACAGTTTCTTTAATTACACCTTGTTTTGTGCTTTTAATCAGCAATTCTTTTTTTTGAATATCTTTTTCAATTATTAGATTTGTATTTTTATTTAGCTTATATAAATCAGCATTAACTAAACCTGAAACAAGTGACTCACCAAGACCAAAACAAGCATTGATACTTAGAATATTACGATTTTCAGAAATAGGATCTACAGTAAACATAACACCTGAAAAGTCAGAAAATATTTGTTCCTGAACAATTACAGCCAGCCTTATTTTTGCATGTTCAAAACTATTCTTTATTCTATAACTAACAGCTCTAGCATTATAAAGTGAGGCAAAACAAGAAATTACTGAATTACATATTTCATCAAAACCAATTACATTTAAATAAGTATCCTGTTGACCTGCAAATGAGTTATCAGGCAAATCCTCAGCAGTAGCACTAGATCGAACAGCGAAGCTTTGTGAATCAGAATATTCACTTAAAAATGTTTTTATCTTTTGATAAATATCATTGGGTAGTTTTTTACTTTTTATTTTATCCCTAATTATTTCACATTGTTTTTCTAATTGAGCTGTATCCTGATAATCTATCTCCTTAAGCAAGCTATGTATTTCAACATACAAATTACTCATGTTAAAAAAGTCATCAAAAGCTTTTGTCGTAATACAAAAACCCTTAGGAACTGGAAATCCTGTGTTAATCATTTCACCGAGATTAGCACCTTTACCACCTGCTGTATCAAGATCATCTTTAGAAATTTCTTTTAGTGAAATAACAGTTTCGGACATATTAATATAACTCCATATCAAATCAAACTATAGCATTTATAGTTTAGCTAACAAACGTTAGTTAGTAAAGAGTTATCTATTAATTAATATTTTGACTGCTACAGATTTAAAACCTGGGGTTTTGCTACGTGGGTCAACAGTTGTAGGTATTAGTACATTAGACTCTGGATAATATGTAGCAATATTTCCTCTAGGTAAATCAAATTGTCTAACAACAATATCTTTCATCTCTCCTACAGATGATTGTAGAGTAACTTTT
>JACMQJ010000512.1 GCA_014377055.1 Candidatus Sericytochromatia bacterium | reverse complement strand
GCAACAGGTATTGCTCATTATCTTGAACACATGTTATTTAAAGGTACTGAAAATATGGGTACATTAAACTATCCAAAAGAAAAAGAAGTATTAGATAAAATTACAGCAACTTATGAAAAAAGATTTTCCGAAACAGATCCTGCTAAGAGATTGGAATATCAAAAACAGATCAATAAGCTATCTGTAGAAGCTAGTCAATATGCTGTACCTAACGAAATTGATGCAATATATTCTAGTCTTGGATCAAGAGGATTAAATGCCTATACAGATAGCGAAGAAACCGTTTATGTAGTCGATCTACCCAAGAATAGACTTGAGCAATGGGCAAAAGTAGAAAGTGAAAGATTCGCAAAACCAGTATTTAGGCTTTTTCAACCTGAATTAGAAACTGTCTATGAAGAAAAAAATCGTACTCTTGATAACAAAGAAAGATTATTAAATGAAGCAGTTGAAAAATCATTATTCAAAGTACATCCTTATGGAACTCAAACGACACTTGGTACTGTCGAACATTTAAAAAATCCTTCATTAAGTAAAATGTATGAATTTTATAAAAAATATTATGTGCCAAATAATATGGCTATCTTTCTTTCTGGCGATCTTGATATACAACAAGCCAAAGAAATAGTTACAAAATATTTTAGTCCTTGGCAGAAAAAAGAAGTAGCAAAATATGAAGTACCACAAGAAAAACCTCTAATTGGTATAGAAAAAACGTCAGTAAATTATAAAGGTGAAGAAAAAGTCGTCATTGCTTTTCGCACGGTTAATTATAAGTCAGAAGATAAAAAAGCTTTAACTTTAATTGATATGCTTTTATCCAATGGTCAAGCTGGTCTAATCGATCATGATTTGGTTTATTCTCAAAAAGTTAGAAGTGCCAGCTCATATCCAAACTTTGACGATGATTATGGTGCTATGTACTTTTATGGAATACCAAAAACTGGTCAAACTCTTGAACAAGTCCAAGAATTACTTTTGGCAGAAGTCGAAAAAATAAAAAAAGGTCAATTTGATGAAAGTATTATACCTGGAATCATTAAGTCATTGGAAATAGGTCAAAAAAGTCAGCTTGAAAGTAATGATGGTCGAGTTGGTTTGATGAAATCATCATTTTTGCGTGATGTTCCACTTGAAGAAGTAATGAGTTTTAGCAATCAATTAAAAAGCGTTTCTAAAGCAGATATTATAAATGTCGCTAATAAATATTTTGGTAAAAATTACATTGTTGCTTATAGATATGACAAAGATTACTCATTTCCTAAGATAGATAAACCTGGACTAGAAAAGATGAAACTCAATACAAATCAAAAAAGTAAATTTGCAACATCAGTTTTAGATATTAATCCAGCTCCTATTGCTCCAAAGTGGGTAGATTATAATAAAGATTTTAAAGTTGATTCTTATGCTCCAGGAGTATTATATTATTATACAAAAAACCCTCTAAACGATATTTTTACCCTGAATATTAATTATGAATATGGTAGTAAGCACAATAAAGATTTATGTTATGTCATGGATGAGCTTAATAATGCTGGTGTTGATGGTATGACACCTGAGCAACTAAAAGATCAATTATTTAAAATGGGAATTAATATCAGTTATAGTTGTTCTGATTATGGATTTTCGGCTAATATTTCAGGTCTTGATTCTGAATTTGAAAAGGGCGTATCAATAGCAGAAAAAATACTTTGGAATGCCAAGCTTAATAATACTCATCTTAAAGAAAAGGTAAAAAATATTATTGCTTCAAGAGTCGATAGCAAAAAAGATTTAAGTACCTTAAGATCAGCTCTTAGCCAATATGTTACTTATGGTGATAAGTCAGGTTATATTGATAGAATGAAAAATACAGATTTAGAAAATTTATCTGTAAATGAATATCCTGAAATGAAAAATCAATTAGCCAAGCAAAATTTCAAACTTTATTATAGTGGTCAATTACCAATGCAAGAAGTTGAAAATATTGTTAAAAAATATCATCAACCTCAAAATATTACAGTCCCACTATTAAATCCAATTAAAAGACCTCAAGATATTATTATGACTAGACATAATAAACCTGTAAAAATATATTTTCTTAATTATAAAGGGGCTCAAGCTCATATTAATCTTTTGATACCTGGCAAACAAGTTAATCCAGAAGAAAGATTGATTAACGGATTATATAACGAGTATTTTGACGGTGGTATGGGTGCTATATTATTTCAAGAAGTCCGTGAAGCCAGAGCTTTGGCTTATTCAACCTCAGGCAGATACAATCTAGCTGGTAGGCTTGGAGATCAGGATCAAATGTCTGGTTATATAGGGACTCAAGCAGATAAAACTATTGAGGCTCTCAAATTATTCATTGATTTGTTAAAATCACCTCCTGAGTCTGAACAAAGATTTGAAAGAGCAAAAAGTGCATTAGATAATTCTTATAGAACCAATTATATTAACTTTAGAAGTGTTGCTGGTACAGTTCAATCATGGGGTGAGTTGGGATTTGATAAAGATCCAAGACCACAATTTTTTAATCAGCTTCCACAAGCAAAATTTGAAGATGTCAAAAGCTTTATTAAAAATAAGATTGCTAGTAAAAATTTAACATTTATGATTGTTGGGGATCAAACAAAAATAAATATGACTGATTTAAAGAAAATTGGTGATGTTGAAATGGTTGATATAGAAACTATTTTTAAAAATTAGTTTATTTTTAAAGATAGTAAAACTGATCAACAAATTTTATACTATCTATTCGATGATTAACAATTAATATAGTTGATTTTGGTAAATATTTTCTTATTTCATGATAGATATATTTTTCAGATTCTAAGTCAAGAGCTGATGTTGCTTCATCCAAAATTAATATTTTGGGTTTTGTTATAATAGCTCTTGCTATCGCTATTCTTTGTTTTTGACCACTTGATAAGTTATTACCAGCATGATTAATCTGATAATCAATTCTATTATCCAAATTATTTATCAATTCATCAACTTTAGTTATTCGACAAACTTCTTCTAATTGATCATAATTAGTATTATTAAGTAAAATATTTTCTTTGATTGTACCTGTAAAAATAAAAGGTTCATGAAAACATGCTTTTATATTTTGTCTGAATACATCAAAATTATATTCATTAATATTATATTTACCTAGTCTTATTTGACCTTCATAACCTTGATAAAACTGTAATATAAGTTTTATTATTGTTGATTTCCCACTACCATTATCACCAACAAAAGCTATAGACTGCCCTTCTTGTATTGTAATATTTATATTATTTAGAGTTTTTTCTAACTTATTTGGATAATAAAAATTTACTTTATCAAAAATAATCTGATAGTTATCTATGTAATTAATGACTCTTAAATTCTTGTCTTTATTATTAAGCAAAAATACAGTCATGTTATTAATATTATCAATAGATACCTTTGATTTGGTGATAATAGAAATGGATTTAGTTATAAAAATCACTGGCTCAATCGTTAAACTTAGAGCTGTACCAAATGACAAAAGCTCAGCTAAAGTCAAAGCTTTATTAAACAATTGATATGCTCCAAAACAAGCAATTATACAAATTCCTGTTACTTGTACAACCCCTATAACAGAAGGCTGTAGTGAAATTAGGCTTATAATTGATAGACTATCTTTATTATTATAAGTTTCTAAATTAAAATATTCTTTTTCTTTTTTATCTTCCAAAGCAAAAACTTTGATTGCATTGTAATTAATAAAGTTTTCATAGATATTAGAATAGTTTTCTATAACCTTATTTTGTATATTTTCTGCCTTTTCTTTGATCTTTTTGCTAAAAAAAGAAATAATTAAACCAATTATAGGTATCAATAATAAAACAAAAATTGATAAATACCAATTTAAATAAAAAATATAAGTTAGGGTACAAATCAAAGTCAAAAGACTTGGGAATAGCTCAGTTAAGAAAGAAAAAATCATTTCTCTAATTTTATTAATATCGTCGATAATTACATTAATAAACTCGCCTGATTTTTTACTATAAAATGTTTGAGGCTGACTGTTAAGTATCAAAGAATATGTATCTTGACGCATATCTGATGTAGATTTTATACTTAGATAACCTGAAAGATAGTTTTGTAAATAAGTAAAAATACCACGAAAAAAATAAACAACTATAACATAAATAGATATTTCTAAAATTCCTCTTAGAGAATCAGAGGAAAAAGCATGGGGGATTTTTTTTGAAATAGGTATCAAAAAGAGAGTTGAACTGATAGATAAAAGTGTACAGATAAAAATCGGTACACTTATAAAAGTATATTTTACTAGATATTTTTTTATTTTAAGACTCTATTTCTTTTCTAATGTAGGTAATTTATCAACTATTTTACCTTGATAAATAGGTTTTCCATTATTGTCTGAGGATACCGACAAATTTGTTACAGAATTAGAGTTGTCCAAAGAAACTAATAAACTAACATTATCTTTATCATTTTTGGTAACATAAGTTATTTCATAAACCTTTTTATAATTATCACGGATAATTCGTATATCAGAGATAGAGCTACTACTACTTTTTATATCAAATAAGTTAGCTGGCAACTTATTTAGCTGTAAATATTGGTTTTTAAACTCATTTGCTTTGTTAATAATAGACGTAGAAACATCTTTTAAAGCAATAATATCTTTGTTTAAAATAAACACCTTACTGATACTATCATATTTAGATAATTCATATCTAAAGCTAGAAAAGTATCCTTCTTTAATTCTTTTTACTTCGCCAATTCCTTGAGCATACCAAATAGTGTATTTATCAAGCTTTAGGGTAAATTCTGACTTAACGCATTGAAATGTACCAGCTTTAACTGTTACAGATTCTAATTTATTGGTAAAGTTAGCATAAGGTCTAAATTGATGTGGATCATAACTTCGTGTACTTCTTCCACCTTCTGGATAATAAGTTATATCATCAAGTCGACCGTAAGCAAGTTGATTATCTCTTCTTCTGATAAATTCAAATGTCTCACTATCTTTTGCTATATCAGGATTAGAGTAAGTCTTTTTTAGAGCAACAACATAATAATTATCTTTGCTATCAAGCTCAAGACTGTTTTCGTTAGAAACATCAAGACTTTTGGTAACAGATGTTATAAATTTGTTATCTTTATCAAAAATATCGTAAGTCCATTGAGTTTGATTGTATAGCGGTAAAAAATCTTTTTTGACTTCAAAAGGATAAACACTATCTTTTAGGTTACTTGACTGAGCTGTAACCAAATTATTTTGGTTATTAGTATTTATTTGTGATACATCACTAGAACATGAATTAGAGCTTAAAACAAGTGTTGTTATAAACAGAGAAGCAATAATTTTTTTCATAAATTCCACCTTTTAGAAGTAATAAGAAGTTTGTTAGTATTTTAACATTATAGTGATTTTTAATCAAAGTCTTTCGTTAAATTAAATTTTTTATATTCAAATTAATTTCAAACTATTTAAGGCTAAGAAGAGTACGTTTATTAAAACGTACCTACATGAATACTTGATTTCAGGTTTGTTCTTTTATTTAAAATAAACTTTTTAGATTAATTATAGGTATGTAACTTACCAACAGGAGATCTATCTTTATTGAGAGTCCAAACAGTTTGTAAGTCTGGTGAATCCATAAAATCAGTATTATCAATTAACTCCCAACCAAATTGAGCTTTATGTGGATACACTCTTGGAGGATTTGCCATACTAGTTAATGATCTAAATGCAAGCTCTGTACAATAAAACCTATCATCTGCGTTTAGTAAAAATAATGAGTCATAAGGCTTACCAACTTGTTGTGAGGCAAAATTAATTTCTTTGGCAATATCATCTGGAGTCGCTTTTGTATATCTCAAAACAATAAATTTATCTCTGTTTGATCTTGCAAGATAAGTTGTTAAAGGTTCTTTGATAACACCCCAAAATTTTGGATCTGCACTACCTAGAGCATGTATGATTATCCCATTACCAGCATAAACTATTGCATGAATAAATGAGTCATCAATACCATTAAGTAAAATATCGCCTGGTTTTACAGCATTTAAAAGTTCATTAGTTTGTGCTTGATTAATTACTGGAAAATTATCTGCAACGTCTGGTTTAGCAAATTTCTTTTTTACTTCATAGCTACCAAGTCCATAAATCAATTTTTTGGCAAAATCACTTCTATTTAAAATATTAAAAAGAACACCACCTTTAAACTCAGGTGTAATCAAATCATTTTTATAGTTAGGTATAATTGACTCATCAGCAAATTGCTTCATGTATAACATTTTTGCTACTTTTTGAATATCTTTACTATTATCTCTGACTAATTTTTCTATTTGTTGGTTAGTAAGATTAAGAGGTTGATTTGTGTTAGATGATTGTGTACTTTGAGCTTGAATAGTACTATTTTGTGCTATTGTTGCTAAATTAGCATTTATATCAGATCCACAAGCAGAAAGAATAATTACAGAAGCAAACAAACCAGCAAGAAGATTTTTTTTCATTTTACCATCCAATAAATTTACATGAGTAGCTAAGGCTTAGTGTATTATACCCCGATGATATTTGTTTAAACAAGGCTGATATTATTAATTTAGCCTTTTAATGCTCTGTCAACATCTGTCTTAGATATTTTGGTAACTATACCATCTTTGATTGTAATCTCAGTTAATATATCATGAATAATGTTAATATTTTCTTTGCCATCAAACTCTACAATGCAGGGTATAAATTCGGTGCTGTTTCCATTACCTGAGGTTGCTATACCCCCAATTTTAAGAAATTTATCCATTAACCTAAAAAGCATTGAAGATGTAGCAGGGCTCAGATATTTTTCATTTTCAGGATCTTTGGTAGTAAAGATCTTAGCAGCGGCTTCCATAGAATCTGGATGCTGAATAATAGATTTTACTTCTTTTGTAAGCTCATCATAAAAAGCTGGACTATTAACAAATCGTAAATAGGCAACACCAGTTAAATTGAGATCATTATTTTGAGATGACATTATGTTATTTTTTACCAAACCTTGTCATTAAGCTTCTGACAAAACCAATATTTTCAAGACGTTTTAATGGCATTAAAATCATACCTTTAATCAGATTCTTTTGAAAATTCTTTTCTTCTTCGATTCTACCAGTAACAAATCTATCCGTATTAGTTCTAGCATGTATTTCTGAGTATCCAGATATTTCACCTGTTGCTTCCCAGATACCGTCATTACAAGCATATTTTAACTTTTGATCAAGCTGCTTAGTATATTCTAATTTTGACTGATAATTTTTGAAATATATTGAAAGCATAAACATAGAAGCACCCAAGCTATGTGAAGCAAGCTTCATACTGTATCCAAGATTTACTTTACCATACATTACTTCGGAAGCCATTATTTTCATTGCTTCGGACATAACTTTTGTATCGTCATCATGTGGTGATATAGCCATTAATCCAGTAATAACCATCTTAATTGCTTCTTGGAGTCTAACCTCATTTTCTTTTGCAGCTTGCATTGAACCTTGAATTATTTCTCTAACAATATTTCTATATTCAGGTGATAAAATATCAGGTGTATCCGCCATTGCTTCAACCATCTGATTAAGTAGAGCTTTTTGCATATTAGCTCCTATACCATTTTCTGAGTTTGCGTCAGCGTTGGCAGCAACAGTATTAAAAACAGCAGAGCCTATTGAGCCTAAACTAAATTCTTTTATTTGTTCAACAATAGACTTATCTCTTACTTGACTTACTACTTCTGATCCAGCTGGGACAAACATGTCTTGTGAATAACCATCAAGAACACTTGAACCCTTGATTATAGCAGTAGTTCTTCTTGCACCAGAGTTTGATGATGCAATCTTCTTGCTCTGTTGTCCACTTCTACGACTTGAAGGACGACTTTCTTCTTTTTTTACAAGCTCATCTGTTTGCTCAGCCATTTAAATTTATTATTAAACCTCAAATAAAAAATTATACTTATTTACTAAAAACCCTTTTTAGGGGTGAAAATACCATTTCTTTGACGTAGTTCTTACTATAAATTTTTTCTTCCTCTAATTTACCAGCCATAAATTGTTCCATATTTGCTTTAGCATAAGATTGAGAAAAATTACTTATTTCACCTGTAGCTGTCCAGATAGTTTCACTAAAAGCGATACTTAGACGATGATCCAATTCTTTGGTGTATTCAATTTCTTTTTGATAATTTTTATAATATGTTTGCAAGGTATGCAGAGAAGCACCTAGGTATCCTGACGCTGCCTTCATGTTATAGCCAATATTAATTTTTCCATACATTACTTCTGAGGTAATATCTTGAACTGCTTTTGCCATAATACTAGGATTATCATCATGAGGAGACATAGCCATTAATCCACTAACTAACATTTTGACAACATCTTTTAATTCGATATGGGCATCAATACCCGCCTGCATAGCACCTTGTACTATTTCTCTAACAACTTTTTTGTACTTTTTGGTAAGAACATCATCAACATCAACAAGAGATTTCATTATTTCACCAAAAAGATCTTTTTGCATATTCTGACCAATACCATTTTTTTCTTTTTCATTGGCATTAGCATAAACTACATCATAGATGTTACAACCAATTTCTCCAAGGTCATATTCTTTCATCTCTTCGATTACAGATTTATTATTTTTTATGCCACTTAAGCGATCATTGGTAACACTTGATGATACAAACATATCCTGAGTTTGACTTTCGCCAACTTTAGCTCCTTCTAAGATAGATAGAGGTTTCTTTTTATATTCCATAGGCATAAAAGCTTTTTTACGTCTTCTTTGTCCATCATTATCATCTTCTTCGTCTTCATCTTTTCTTCTGGCGTATCTAGTTGGGGCACCATATACAGTACCTGTATTACGTGGTTTTAGTAAATCAAGCGTATGACCTTTGTCATTTCCTTCAGAATGTCTATCCTCTGTATTACTTCTACCTTTAACGCCATCACTACTATCTGCACCACTGTTACCAGATTTATTGGCAAAAGCTATACGTCCATCATCAACTACTTTGCCTTTACCACCTGCGGCTAAATTATTGTTAGGTAGATTCTTCTGCGCATCAGAGGCGTTACCTTTTTCAGTATCATGTTTATTCACATTAGGAGCAGCGTCTGCAACAAGCTTTGCATTAGAGTGTTCTGTATTTGCTGAAACTTTTCCTTCTTGTGCTTTAGGGCTGGCACTACTTGCTTTATTATCGTTACTTACGACCGCTTTTGTATAAAGGTTGCTTTGAAATGCTGTATTATTTACTGGATTCACACCAACCATAATTTTTACCTCAAGTTAAGAATGTTACTTATTTCTTCATAAAGCTAAAATAAAAAAGTTTTAAGTTATTTTTTATTAATGTCATTATAACATATATACAGCTTAAAATAAAATAAGTCTAAAGTTAGATATACAGAGATAATACTTAGATATAGACAAATAAATAAAGCTTTTAAATAAAGCTTAATACAATACTACTTTTCTTAACAGTTTCATTACATTTTTAACATAAACTTATAGAGTTAAAGAATAGTTTATATTAAAGTTAAGGTTTAGGTTATTGAAGCAAGGAAAGAATTGTTTTATTATATAACTAGTATATAAAATATTTAAAATCAATTTGAGGTTAAAGTATGACACAGATTCCTAGTAACTCTGGAGCTAATCCGATATATGGAAATCAGCAAACCAATGGAACACAACCTGCATCATACGTCCCTCAAGGTGGAAACACATCATATAAACCAGACCAATACAATGCTCCTCAAACTCAACAACAGGGTGGCGGATTATTTAGCATGGGTGGTGGAAATAAACCTTATGTGACTAAGCAAACTGTAATGACTGCTGGTGCATTAGCACTTGGTGGATTTATGATTGCTGGTCCAATAGGCGGTATTATTGGTGGTATTATTGGCTTATTAGTTGGTATATTCATGAATATGAGTAAAATGAAAAAAGATGGTCAAGGTCAACAGGGTCAACAAGCAATACCAGCACAAATGAATGGTATGACTCCTCAACAGCAGCAACAAATGCAACAGCAACAAAACCAACAGACTGAACAGCAACAACAAATGCAGCAACAGCAACAACAACCTGCCAAAAAACATTGGTGGCAATAATTCAGCTAAATAATAGCTAAAATTAAGATAAAATTTAAATATTTGTCTTTTTTAATAGTTAAGATATTTAAATTTTATTTTGTTAGAATATACTTATAAAATATATTTTAAATTTATCTTTTATATATTCTACTTTTTAAAGTGAATTAATAAGGATTAGATTTTTATCAGGAGTTATTTTTTTAAATATGAATTTAATACTAAAGTATCTTAGATTATCTTTGTTTACCTTTTTTGTAATATCTTTTACTGCATGTGCCAATTTATTTAATAGTAATGTTACAGGTATATGGATCATATCAGGTTTTGGAAGCGGAACAAAAATGCAACTTCAACAAAGTAATACACAAGTTATTGGTTATGCCTATGTAGATGGTCAATCGCAAGGACAAGTAGTTGGACAAATAAATGGCTCTAATATTACTTTGCAACTAAGAAGTAGTTATTCACCTGTTATAACCTATACTGGTGCTGTATCATCAGACGGCAACAGTATGCAGCTAACGGCTCAAGATGGTAAGCAATTAACATTATTTAAGACAGGCTAACAAGTTTATTTAAAAAAGGGAGGAAAATTAATTTTCCTCCCTTTTTTATGGCTTATTTATTATGAAAACAAATTATCGACGATTGCTTGTTGTTCTTGCTTATGAATTTTTGCATATCCACTAGCTGGAGAAGCACTTGGTTTTCTTGAAATTATATCAATATCAACTTTTCGCATCATTCTCAAAATATAATTCCATGATCCCATATTTTCCGGTTCTTCTTGTACCCAGTATATTTTGGCACTACTATATTTTGCTAAAATATCGTCTACTTGTTTTTTAGGAAAAGGATGTAACTGCTCTAATCTAACAATTGCGACATCTTTTCTTTGTTTTGCTTGTTGCTCATTATATAGATCAAAATATACTTTTCCTGAACAGAGGGCTAGTTTTTTTACATTAGCAACTTCTACATAATTATCATCAATTACTTCTTTAAAAGAACCTGAGGTAAAATCTTCAATCGGAGAAATACATTGTGCATTTCTTAACAATGATTTTGGTGACATAACAACCAAAGGTTTTCTAAACTCCCATTGTAACTGTCTTCTAATCAAATGAAAGAAATTAGCGGGCAAAGTAACATTAGCAACAATAATATTATTTTCGGCTGATAATTGTAAAAATCTTTCTAATCTAGCACTTGAATGCTCTGGACCTTGTCCTTCATAACCGTGAGGTAATAGCATTACTAGACCATTCATTCTTCTCCATTTTGATTCACCTGAAGAAATAAATTGATCTATTATTACTTGAGCTCCATTACTAAAATCTCCAAATTGAGCTTCCCAAATAACTAAAGCATTAGGATTAGCCATAGCATAACCGTATTCAAAGCCTAAAGCAGCATATTCTGATAAAAATGAATTAAATATCCTACATCTTTCTTGTTCAGGTGAAATATGATTAAGATTACAATACAATTCATTGGTATTTGTATCGTGAATTACAGCATGTCTATGTGAGAATGTTCCTCTTTGAGCATCTTGACCACCTAATCTAACAATTTTACCTTCAAGCAATAACGATCCATAGGCCAATAATTCAGCTGATGCCCAATTTAGCTTTTTTTCATTATAAAAAAGATTTTTTCTTTCCTCGAGTAATTTTTCAATCTGCTTAATTGGTTTAAAATTTTCTGGTAAAGTGACTAAGCTTTTGGCAACTTTATCTATTACATCTTGATTTATAAAAGTATCAGGTGATTTTTCAAAATCTTCTGATTTAGATAATCTTAAGCCTTTCCATTCCAGTTCAAATTTTTGATATGTATAAGGTAGAGGTGTTTGTTTAACAAAATTAAGTCTATCTTGTAGTAATGCTCTAAATTCTGATTCCATCTTTTTTGCAAGTTCTGAATCTATTTCACCCCTAGAGATAAGCTCTTGACTATATACTTCTCTTGGGTTTTTATGTTTAGAAATTTTTTCATAAAGTAAAGGTTGTGTAAATCTTGGCTCATCGCTTTCATTATGACCATATTTTCTATAACAAACCATATCAATAAAAATATCTTTGTGGAATTTTTGTCTATATTCAGTAGCCATTCTTACAGCAAAAACAACCGATTCAGGATTATCGCCATTAACATGAATAACAGGTGCATCAGTTAACTTGGCAACATCGGTACAATATACAGAAGATCTAGCGTCATAAAAATCTGTAGTAAAACCTACTTGATTATTGATAACAAAATGAATAGTACCACCAGTATAATATCCTTCAAGGTCAGCCATCTGGCTAACTTCATAAACTATACCTTGACCCGCAAGAGCTGCATCACCATGAATTAGGATAGGCATTATTTTATTATAATCTTTGTTATAAGCATTATATGCTTTAGAACGAACAAAACCCTCAACGACAGGGCTAACAGCTTCAAGATGTGAAGGGTTAGGAGCTAGTTTCAAAGAT
Source organism: Candidatus Sericytochromatia bacterium (assembly GCA_014377055.1). Classification (GTDB taxonomy): domain Bacteria; phylum Cyanobacteriota; class Sericytochromatia; order UBA7694; family JACMQJ01; genus JACMQJ01. The sequence continues at coordinate 11,830 of JACMQJ010000512.1, read as the reverse complement.
ACTTTTTTACCATTAGGTGTTATTAACTCACTAGAATAACCCATATGATACTTAACATCACCATCTCCCATGGTTACATCAGGTGTGGCTGTTCCTTCAAACTCATTAAAAATTTGTTCATAAGTTTTACCCATAATGTTGGCTAGAACATTAAGCCTTCCTCTATGAGCCATACCAATCACAACTTCTTCAAGGCCAAGCTCTGCTCCTAAGTTAATAATTGCATCAATTGCTGGTATTGTACTTTCACCACCTTCGAGAGAGAATCTTTTTTGACCTACGTATTTGGTATGTAAAAAGTTTTCAAAAACGACCGATTCATTTAATTTAGTTAAAATTCTTTGCTTATAATCATTAGATGGCTCAAAAGTTAAAGATTCCTTTTCTATTTTATTCATAAGCCAGTTTTTTATTTCAGGATTTTTAATATAATTATACTCATAACCTATGTTTCCTTCATATATCTTTTTTAATGACTTAATGATTTCTTTTAAACTAACTGAGCCTAATCCTATTTCTTGTCCTACATCAAAAACGGTTTCAAGATCGCTATCAGATAATCCAAAATCAGACAATTCAAGCTGAGGATGGTGGTTTCTTCTATCTCTAATTGGATTAGTTTTTGATTGCAAATGTCCCTTATTTCTATAAGCTTGGATTAAATCATGGACATTAATTTCCTTTTGACTCAATGGTGAATTGTTTTTATTAATGTTATTTGAAAGGTTAATATCATTACTTTTTGGAGAGGAGTTATTTTGTGAAAAATCAAAGCCCTCAAAGAAGTTTTGCCAACTAGTATCAACGGATTGCTCCGAATTTTTATATAATTTGTAAAGTTCATCTATGTAGTCTACATGAGCATTTGAGATATAAGAGTATTTATCCATAAACCTAATTTAAATCCTAAATATAAATCTTGCAAAGAGTTGTTATGATACATCTCTAACAATAAAAAAAAATTATAACACGCTGTTTAAAATACTTACAAGATTAAGAAAAGTAGGTTATTAAAATTAATCTATAATTCATAATCTTCGCTTATTTAATTTTATAAAATACAATTTTTCACTAATCTTAATCAGGGCTATAATCTATAAATGGATTATTAATTAAGGAAAAAAATATGACAAATACATCTGGTGATAGTTTTGAACAAAAAGTTGATACACAACAAAAATATGTTAATCATATTGATGTTAATGAAGAAGAAGGGACTACAGCAAATAAAAAAACAGGTACTGGAACAACACCAGCTGAAAATAACAAAGTAAGGCAACAATTTGGTAGTAGTGGTAGAGTTAATGACAAAAAGAAGTCTGCTGATTGGGATGAAGGTCAAGAAAGAGTTAAGTAAATATATAAATAAATGGCGGGCAATTATTTAGAGCTTTCTTATACACAAGTAGCTATATCCATTTCTTTAGTTATATTGAATGCAGTTATCTCAATATTTCTAAAACTTGGGTTAGAAAAAAGTTTAGTTTTGGCATCATTTAGAATGATCATTCAATTATTCTTTTTGGGCTTAATTCTTAATTGGGTTTTTGCTCAACAAAGCTTATTAATTGTCTTTTCATTATGCCTTTTAATGACATTAATTGCTTCTCATACAGCTACTTCACGAACAAAAAAAATATATAATGGTATTTTTATTGACAGCTTTATTTCAATTTTTATTGGAGCTTGGTCAATGTCTGCTTTTATGATTTTTTTTATTAATAAAGCTAATCCTTGGTATACGCCATCATATATTATTCCTTTGATTGGTATGGTTTTGGGCAATTCATTTAGTGGGGTTGCAATAACAATTGATCGATTAACTGAGAGCTTACAAAAAAATAAAGATAAAATTGAAACATTTTTATCACTTGGCTCTACAAGTTGGGAAGCTGTCAATGATTCGCTAAAAGAATCTATTAGAGCTGGTATTCTTCCAAATATTAATTCTATGATGGCTGCAGGAATAGTTAATATTCCTGGGATGATGACAGGTCAAGTCTTATCTGGTATATCTCCATTTAATGCGGCTAAGTATCAGGTAATTATTTTTTTGTTAATTTCTTCAGGAACATATTTAGGCTCTATTGCTTCAGTTTTGCTATGTTACAGAAGAATTTTTGATATAAACCATCAGTTTAATTTTCATTTATTGACTAATAAAAAATAATGTTAGAAATAAAGAATATTATTAAGAAAATAGAAAATAACTTACTTTTAGATAATGTTTCATTAAAAATAATGAGTGGTGATAAAATAAGTTTATCAGGACGCTCTGGATCAGGTAAATCATTATTATTAAGGGCTATATCAACTTTAGATTATATTGATTCAGGTGAAATAATCTGGAAAAATAAAAATATTAATCAAGAATACATACCATTCTATCGTAGTCAAGTTACATACATACATCAAAGACCATCATTAATTGATGGAACAGTTGCAGATAATTTAAAAAAAGTTTTTGAGTTTAAAATACATCAAAATAAGTCTTTCGATCAAGAAAAAGTAATTAAATATCTTGAATCAGTTAATAAAAACCAAGACTTTTTGTCAAAACGGAATACAAATTTATCAGGTGGTGAAGCTCAAATAGTATCAATTATAAGAATGTTGCAATTAGACCCTGAAATTATGCTTTTGGACGAGCCAACCTCAGCTCTTGATCATGAAAGTGTTTTGGCAATAGAAAAACTAATTAATGATTGGTTTACGGATCAAAAATCCTATATTTGGATCAGCCATGATCGAGAACAGCAAAAAAGAGTGTCTAATAAAAAATGGTTTATGGAGTCAGGAAAACTTTTTTTTATTGCTTAATAAATACATCTTAATCTTCTTTTACAAAAGAAGGGTAAGAAAATAAAAAATCTCTAATTCTTGACCCTAACCTAAATATTGTGGTTTAATGACTTCTTCCTGATCATCATAAATTTGATAAGCCATTGCATTAGGTCTTGAAGATACAATTTTTGATAAATGATCATCTACATAATGAAGTGCTACTCCATCATCTGCTCCTATTCCACTTTTGATAACACCTAATTTAATTAATTCTTTAAATCTCGGTTTTCGGTTTGATTCACCATCAAAATGTGGGCAATTACTACCCGATAAAAATCCTAAACATTCAATTTTATTTAGTTGATTAGGAACAGAATCAGTTAAACCTTCTTCAAACCAACACAATGAACCTGCACTGATTCCACATAATATTATTTTATTATCATAAGCTTTTCTTAATATTTTGTCCAAATTCCATTCTTTCCATAAAACCATCAAATTTCTTGTATTACCACCACCAACATAGATTATATTTTGTGATAAGATAAATTCTTCTATTTTATCAGTATGTCCTCTAAATAATGATAGATGTGATGGCTCACAAGTCTGAGAATTAAAAAAGCTGTAAAACCTTTCAATATAAGAATCAGAATCGCCACTTGCTGTTCCCAAAAAGCATATCTTAGGGCTTTTTATTGACGACTGAGCTAGTATATATTGATCCAAAAGAGGATTTTCAGGCTCCATCGAAAATCCACCACCACCCATAGCAATTATTTGTTTCATTTTTTTCTCTAAATTATATTTTCAAGACTATATGATCTTGACATAGTTTAGCCTATAATATAACATGCAAATAATTGAAAATTCTTAAAGTTTTAGAGTAAGTTAAGTTTTTGGTATTTACGTTTTTCAATCATTTTACTTTTAATTTTTATTGTCTGAAAAGTAGGTTTATCAAGTTTAATGGAAAAAGTTCAACTACGCACTTATGTATTTATAGATAGCTTACAGCCACAATTTGCTGCATACTCGGCAAGTACAGCACAAGGATATTTACCTGTAGAAGGTCAGTCATCACTTTATGTTGAGATAGCTCCAGGTATGGAAATAAACAGAGTTATGGATATTGCCCTCAAAGCTACTAATGTCACTCCTGCTGAGCTAATTGTTGAAAGACAATATGGTATGCTAGAGTTACATTCTGACTCTCAAGCAGATGTTAGACAAGCAGGTCAAGCTATACTTGATGCACTTAACTTATCTGAAAATGATCGTGTCAAGCCACAAATTGTTTCAAGTCAAATTATTCGTAATGTTGATGACTATCAAGCAATGCTGATTAATCGTTCTGGTAGAAAAGGAATGATGCTAATTGCCAAACAATCACTCTTTATACTTGAAGTTTATCCTGCTGGATATGCTACACTTGCAGCTAATGAAGCTGAAAAAGCAGCTGATATAAATATAGTTGTGATTAGAGCCGCTGGAGCATTTGGCAGAGTATATCTTGCTGGTGATGAAAAAGATATTATAGTAGCTAGTGAAGCTGCCATAAAAGCAATAGAAGCCGTTGATGGCACTGTTGAGAAGAAAAAATAATTTAATAATATTAAATAAAATATAAATATTCTTTTAAGGAGAAATAACAATGTCTGACGCATTAGGAATGATCGAAACTAAGAGTTTTGCTGCATTAGTAGAAGCTGCTGACGCTATGGTAAAATCTGCCAGAGTTGAATTAGTTAGCTATGAAAAAACTGGTGGTGGTTATGTAACTGCTATTGTTAGAGGTGATGTTGCTGCTGTTAAAGCTGCTACAGATGCTGGTGCAAGAGCTGCCGAAAAAATTGGTGAAATTGTTTCTGTTCATATCATACCAAGACCTCATTCAAATGTTGACAAAATATTACCTTTAGGCAGAACCGAAGTACATGCTAATAGTACAAAACATTCTGAAGGATAAGGAGATTTAACGTGTTACTAGCTAAAGTAGTCGGTACCGTTGTTTCAACTGTCAAAGAGCCAAGACTAAATGGTCTGACATTGCAAGTTCTTGAATTACTAGATGTTAAAGGTAATCCTAATAAAAACTATGTGATTGCAGTCGATGCTGTCGGTGCAGGAGTTGGAGAGATTGTTCTCTACGCTTCTGGTAGCTCTGCCAGACAAACAGAATCAACAAATAATAAGCCATGTGATGCTGTCATTATGGCTATTGTTGATAGTTGGGATGTTGATGAACAAACAGTATATAATAAAAGTAAACAATAATTGATATTATCTAGGTAATTTATAATTTATGGAAATTTCTGAAAATAAAGTAAGATCTATTGTTGAAGATGTTGTCTCACGAGTAATCTCACAACAAGGTCAATTAGATAATGCTCTAAATTTTTCAAAACCAATTCCACCAAAAGAAATTGGTGTTTTTGATGACCTTGAACAAGCTACTTTAGCTGCTAAGACCGCCTATGAAGAATTTAAGGCCTATTCTGTTTCGGATAGAAATAGAATAATTGAAAGTATCAGAAATAATTGTAGAAAGCATGTAGAGATCTTAGCCCGTATGGCTGTTGATGAAACTAGTTTTGGTAGATATGAAGACAAAATCAATAAAAATAATCTCGTAATTGATAAAACTCCTGGAACTGAGGATCTAATTTCAAAATCTTATTCAGGAGATCAAGGTTTAGTTTTGTGGGAAAGAGGACCTTTCGGTGTTATTGGCTCAATTACTCCTTGCACTAATCCTACTGAAACCATTATTTGTAATGGTATAGGAATGATTGCTGGTGGTAATTCAGTGATATTTTGCCCTCACCCGCTTGCCAAAAATGTCTCAGTTTATTGTATTAGTGTCATCAATGAAGCTATTGTTAATGCAGGAGGACCTCGTAATCTAATGGTTACACTCAGAAACCCTTCTATTGAAACAGCACAATCATTAATGACCCATAAATTAATAAAATTACTTGTCGTTACAGGTGGTCCTGATGTAGTTAAAAAAGCAATGACATCTGGCAAAAAAGTTATTGGAGCAGGCCCTGGTAATCCTCCTGTTGTAGTTGATGAAACAGCTAATATTATTAAAGCTGGAAGAGATATTGTATTAGGTGCAAGTATTGATAATAATATTATTTGTACTGCCGAAAAAGAAGTTTTTGTTGTTGCTTCTGTTGCTGATGAATTGAAGAAACAAATGTGTCACAATGGAGCTTATGAAGTTAAATCTTATAACTTAAAAAAATTAGAACAGTTAGTTTTATTAGAAAATAAAGGTCATAGAAGACATTCTGTTGTTAATAAAAAATGGGTTGGTAAAGATGCCGCTGTTATTTTAAAAGAAATAGGTATCGAAGTTGATTCCTCAATTAGATTAATAATATGTGAAGTCCCAGAAGAACATGCTTTTGTTTGGTCTGAATTATTAATGCCTGTTATGGCTATAGTTCGTGTTCCTGATGTTGATCGAGCAATAGCTCTTGCTGTTGAAGCTGAACATGGTTTTGGTCACACAGCTAGTATGTTTTCACAAAATATCGAAAAAATAACAAAAATGTCAAAGTTAATTAATACATCTATTTTTGTTACCAATGGTCCAACTTATTCAGGTTTAGGTTTGGGTGGTGAAGGATATACATCATTTACAATAGCCAGTCCTACAGGTGAAGGCTTGACTTCAGCCAAAAATTTTACTAGAGAAAGAAGAATAACTATGGTAAATACTATGAGAATGGTTTAAGGATTTTATTCTTGCTATAATGTATTTTCATTATGAAAAAAATAACGGATAGAATATGGAAATAAAAAATTTTGAAACTATTGAATTTACTTTAGTTAATAGAGTTGCAACAATTACTCTTAATAGACCTCAAGCAATGAATGCTCTTAACGATGTCATTACCTCTGAGTTAGTTACTGCATTTGAAATGTGTAAAAGTGATGAAGTAAAAGTGGTTGTTTTGACAGGTAATGGTAAAAGTTTTTGTTCAGGTGGAGATATTAAGCTAATGACACAACTTGAAACTAAACCAAATGCAGTTAATGATTTATTACTAAATCTTCATGGTTTGGTAATAGAAATGAAGAATTTGGATAAGCCCATTGTTGCCAAAGTTAATGGTTTTGCTTTTGGTGCAGGGTTTAGCCTCGCCCTAGCTTGCGATCTAAGAGTCGGCTCAAAAAGCTCATCATACTCATGTGCTTTTGTTAATATAGGACTTGTACCAGATACAGGAGCATCATTTTTTTTAACAAAACTTTTGGGCTCAACTAAAGCAGCAGAGTTAATGTTTTTGGGAAAGACAATAAAAGCTCAAGAAGCATACAATCTGGGACTACTTAATAATATTGTTGAAGATGAAGAGCTTGATGATACTGTCGAAAAACTTGTAACTGAACTACTTAGTAAGCCTTCAGGATCGTTATCAAGAATTAAGCAATTAATAAATAGAGCTATTATTTCGGATCTATCTGATCAACTTGGATTGGAAGCAATGTTTCAAAGAGAAGTAACTAAAACATCTGATTTTAGAGAAGGAATAACAGCATTTATTCAAAAAAGAACTGCTAATTTTATTTAATTTTTTAAATTTAATTTATGTAGAAACCCGTGAAATGAGTTTCTACATAAATTTTATGTTTCTTTCTAAAAAGCTATAAAATTTTAATACAATTAAATCGCTTATATTTTTAGTCTCACCATTAATAATTCCTAAAAAATATATTTTTCTAATCTTTCTTTAATATTGGTTTTGCTAAAATACTATTTTAAACACAAATTTGTATTATAAATAAAATGAAAAATATTAATGAATAAAATCTTTTTAATATTATTGAGCTTAACTTTGTTATGCCCAGCAAGTTATGCACTTACTTTTGATGAGTCATATTTATTAGCAGTTAAAAATAACTATCAGATAAAAAAAAATCAATTTGATTCTCTCTACTATAAAGATCTAGCAAAAACAATAAATAGAAATTTAAATTTATCTTATAGTCTAAAAAATTCGTATGAGTCAGGACAACCAAAATTAGATTATATGATATCTGATAAAATAGACTTTTTTAATCTAAATAAATTGAAAATAGATGCTTATGATTATTACTATCAGGCAAATATGGTTATGACATATCAGCAAAAAAGAACTTTAGTTAATGATATTGCTGATACTTATTTTAGTCTTTTGATGAGTAAAGAGCAGTATAAAATATCTTTGGAAAATATTAAATGGACTAAGCAATTATTAAAAAATACAACTATCTTGCAAGATGCAGGTAAAGTTGCTCTTGTTGATACAATATTAGCCAAAGCTAATTTAAACGATGCTATTGCTAAAAGTAAAACTTATATAGAACAAGTAAAAAACAATCAAAATAAGCTAAAAGAACTCACAGGCTCTAGCTCAGATCCTGTTACCCCAGAATTACCAAAATTATTAAAAGAAAACTTTTATATCATTGAATATGTAAATCATGATCCAAACATCAAGTTTTATGATTTAACCAATAAAGGCATTAGTCTCGAAGCTGAATATGATGAAAAAACAAATATTTTTTCCCCCTCACTCTACAGTGATTTTCAAACTAACAAAGATGCTACAAGTAATATAAGTACAGCTGCAATTATTTTTGGCATTGATGTTAGTGGCGTATATAATCCTAATTTTATTTATCAAAGACGAGCAAGAGAAAAACAAATATTATCCAATGAAGAGCAAGCAAAACAATCAATTAGAGATGATAAAATATTTATTGATAAGTTATATCATGATGCTCTATCTTTTGGACAAAATGTCTTACTTCTTGAAGAAAATAGTATCTTAAGACAAGACATAATACGACGAATGGAGGAAGGCTATAAAGTAAAATATATCAGCCTTGTAGACTTACTTAAAGTACGAAATGACCATATCAACAATCTCTATGCTCTTAGTGATGCCAAAATTAATTTATTAAAAAACAGTATTTTACTGGAAAAATTAGTGAGCGATAAACTTTATGCTGATTAAAAATAAGCACCTAATACAAATAACATTACAAATCATATTTTTATCTATATTTTTGATATTTTGTAATTCATGTGCAAAAAAAGAAGAGGATAAAAAAACTGAAACTGTAGCAACAGATGAAAAAAAATCTGATGAGCCTGTATCTAACAAATATAATTTTTTTGAAACTACTTTATCAAAAAATGGTAACAAAATAGAAGAAATTACTCTTTTTGGTAAAGCTAAATCATTAAATAATTATTCTGTAGTACCTGCTGTTCAAGGACAAATTACAAAATTATTTATAAAAAATGGTAGTACTGTTAGAGCAGGTCAATTATTGGCAAATATTGATGATAAAGTGTTACGATCTGGAATTGATCAACTTAAAGCAGATTATCAAATATCAGTTTCTGAAATTGGTCGTGCAAAACAATTGTTTGATTCAGCAAAAAAATTGTACAATACAGGTCTAATGCCAAAACAAGATTACGATAACACCTTTTTTAATCTACAACAAGCAAAAATTAGAGCAGAAGCAGCAAAATCAAAAATATCCTCTCTAAATACTCAATTAGGATATGGAAAAGTAATAGCCGAAAATGCTGGTACTATCTATAATCTTTTACCTGTAGGTAGTTTGGTTGGTCCAAATATGACCGCTATAGCAACGATTAATGCTATACCTTCTGATATTGAATTTAATATACCATTTAATCTAAAATTATCACCAAGTGACAAACTATACATTGATAATAAAGAATATGATATTAACTATCTACACAGCGATCCAGCAACTAATAATAAGATGGCAAATGTTAAAATAAGTGGTAATAAATTTGAAAACTCACAACCTGTTAACGCTATTTTCAAAAAAGTTACCAATGGTGTGCAAGTTCCTCAAGCCTCAGTTATTAGTTATAAAGGTAGTCCTGTAGTTTTTAAAGTAATTAAAGAAAAGGATAACTGTAGTGTTATAGCGACTCCAGTAAAAATTATTTATTCTGATGATAAGCTATACCTAATTTCAGGAATACAATCAAAAACAAAAATAATTGCCAAAGGTGCTGAGATACTAGAAGATAAAGAGAAAATTGAATGCGAAAAATAGTTGCTTACGCTATAAAAAACAGATTTGTTTTTTTGATGATGATTGCCTGTTTTTCGATCATAGGATTTTTTTTATACGACAAATTACCACAAGATGTTTTTCCAAACTCAGTTTTTCCTAGAATAGTTATTACCATTAGCAGTGGTTATACACCTATTGATAAGATGCTCTTTGACGTTACCAAACCTCTTGAAGAACAAATAAAATCAGTTCATGGAGTTGAAGAAATACGATCTTCAACAGGTGTTGGAACAGCAAGTATTAATGTTTATTTTAATTGGGAGATTGATCCTTATAGAGCTTATGAGTTAACCTCTGCCACTATCTCACGTATATCAAACCAATTACCAAAAAATACAACTTTTGATGTTAAGTTAATGTCACCAAGTGCTTTTTCTATTACCAATTATGCTTTGGTTTCGCAAACTGTAACCGAAGAGGAACTAACTAATATTGCTAGTTATATAGTAAAACCAAAGATCCTTAGTGTAAAAGGTGTTTATAATGTTGCGCTGCAAGGTGATAAGTACAAAACACTTGATATTTATCTCAATACAACAGCCATGTATAGTTATGGTATTACTGAAAATGATATAAATACAGCTATCAGCAATAGAGTAACAACTAATTTTTTGGGTGGTGTTGATTCAGGTGGCAAAAATATGATTACTTTTTTTTATTCACGACCTGATGATATATCTGCTATTCTAAAAATACCAATAAAAACCTCCAATGATAAAACTATTTATCTAAGAGATATTGCCTCTGTTGTCAATGGCAGTTATCCAGTTTTATCAATGGTTAAGGTCAATGATAATCGTAGTAGTGTTATTTTAAATGTTTTTAGAGATGATCAAGCTAATGGGGTTCAGGTTGTAAAAGGTGTGGATGCAACCATCAAAGATTTATCAAATAATTTACCAAAGGGTGTATCTATTATTAAATGGTACGATTTAACTCATTTTGTATCTGGATCGATTAGAAGTGTTATTGATGCTATAGTTTTGGGTAGTTTGATTACATTGGTTGTTATTACTCTATTTCTTGGTAGGATTCAGTTAGCTATTTTAACTATCTTTATCATTCCTATTTCTATTCTTATATCCATAATTGTTATTTATTTACTCAAAGGTAGTATTAATATCATGAGTCTTGGAGGTTTAGCTGCTTCTATTGGTGCTATTGTAGATCATGCTATCGTAGTTATGGAAAATATTGAAAAAAATATGCACGAGGATAAGGATAAAAAAGAGTTAATTATTGAAGCTTCCAGTGAAATATTAACACCTATGTTTTTTGCTACCATAACTTCTGTTAGTGTTTTTGTTCCCTTAATTTTTCTTTCTGATGTAGTTGGTGTATTTTTTAAAGCTTTAGCACTTTCAGTGGTTTCAACTTTACTTATCTCTCAAGGATTAGCAATAATTTTAACTCCTGTTTTGGCTTTAATGGCAATTAAAAATAAAAAGCATCAAGAGCCAGTATGGTTTGGCTTTATTGAAAGAATTTATGTAAGAATGTTAAGTATTGCCATGCGTTTTAGCTTTTGGGTAATACCTTTTGGAGTAATATTATCGATCATTATTTTCTTTGCTTACAAAAATATGGCAACAACTTTTTTACCAGAATGGGATGAAGGAGCAATAGTTGTTGATTTTGTTACTACGCCTGGAACTTCCGCAGCACAAACCTATCAAGTAGTTAAGCATATTGAGGATATAGTAAAACATATTCCCGAAGTAGAAAATATTTCTTTAAGAATAGGTGCTGGTATTGGTGAGCCTAATATGCCTGCAAATAAAGGCGATTTTTTATTAGTCTTAAAAGATAAAAGAACAAGAAGCTCTCAACAAATAATGGATCAAATAAGTACAGAAGTGCATACTTATGTTCATACTCTTGAAGAATTTGATGTATTCCAAGTACTAGGAGATAGATTAGG
>JACMQJ010000086.1 GCA_014377055.1 Candidatus Sericytochromatia bacterium | reverse complement strand
TCTTATTGGTGTGAGAATAAATGTTGAGGTACATACAAACAAAGGTAGAATAGACGCTGTAATAGAAACCGAAACTCATGTATATATACTTGAGTTTAAAATGAGTAGTGTAAATCAAGCTATCAAGCAAATAGAATCAAAAAAATATTATGAGAGTTATCTTTTATCAAATAAGAATATTATTCTAGTAGGAGTAAGTTTTGATATGCAGGATAGAAATATCAATGAATATGTTATTAAGCCATTAGATTTTAAAAATTAATGAAAATAAATTATATGTAGTCGTTATTTGAAAAAGATCGTAAAATACTATATCTGAGCTATTTAAAAATTTTCTTTGGAAAAATGAAGTTAAAAAAAATATCAATATCAACTATAATTGTCTTATTACTTGCTACACCAGCCATGGCTGAAAAAAAGATAACAATTTTACCCTTTGAAGTATTGTCATTAAGACCTGAGATTAAATCTCTAGGAAATGATATCTCTGAAAATATCACTGAGACACTTTCTGAAATCAATGATATAAATGTAACTGATCAAGCTCTGACAAAAAATGTGCTTAAAGATTTGGATATAAAAATAAGTAGTCTTAGTGATGAAAAAAACTCCGTAAAAGTTGGAAAATACCTTGAGGCAGAATTAATTGTGCCTGGAACAATTGAGTTTGATAATGGGAAATATAAATTAAATGTTAAACTAGTTAATCCAAAAACAGGTAAACAAATCAAACAGATCGAATTAGTTAGTAAAGATCTTTTTGAGCTACAAAACAAAGTTATTTTTGAAATAATAAATCAACAAAAAATCAAGCTTAATAAAATACAAAAAGAAAGAATTACAAAAAATATAAAATCGACAAAAAGTATTAAGGCATTGGAATACTACAATAAAGGTATAGAGTTATTAAACCAGTATTCAGGACAAAATTATGACCAAGCAATCAAAAATTTTGATAAAGCCTTATTAGAAGATAGAAGTTATTTTAAGGCAAATTCAGCAAAAATAAAAGCAAAAGCTCTATGGACTTACGAACAAAAACAATTTGACAATCATAATTATAATAATCTTTTATTTGAAACTGAAGAAGGTATCAACAAATTTTTAAAAGATGGTAATGGTAATTCAGATATTTATAAAGCTCTGAGTCTAACAGCATATATACATAATGATTACGAAAAAGGCAAAAAATCAGCAAAAAAAGCTTTAGAAATAAACCATTATGATGATGAAGCTTATACCTTTTTGTGGATTAATAGTGGTTCTAAACTCCAAGATAAAAATATTAACAAAGCTCTAAAATTAAATCCTATTTCCGTTTTATCACATACTGAGCTTGGAAAATCTTATCAAAAATCTGACAAGATTGATGATGCAAATAACGAATATTCAGAAGCATTAAAGTCAAGTCCTGATAATCTTATTATTAACTTTAATTTGGCTAAAATTTATTTAAAAACAGGAAGATTAGATGAAGCTATTATAAAGTTTAAAAATGTTATCAGTCATGTACCTGATTCATCAGCATTATACTCTGGTATAGCAGAAGCTTATAGATATAAGGATAGATTAGCTGATTCTATTGATGCTTATAAAATGTCAATCTCGCTTAATCCTAACGATTTAAACTCACATCTTAATCTTGGTACTATTTATACTGAACAAGGTGAATTAGAATTAGCTGCAACGCAATACCAAGAAGTAATTAGAATTAAGCCTGATAATACTCAAGTGCATTATTATCTTGGTACAGTTTATAAGCTCCAAGACAAATTAGATTTATCTATTAAAGAATATAAAGAAGCGATTCGTTTATCTCCTAATTTTGCAGAGGCTCATTATAGCCTTGGTCTTGCATACAAAAAACTAAACAAATTAGAAGATGCTCTCAACGAATATAAAATAGCAATAAAATTAAATCCAAAGTTTCCTGAGGCTCATCTCAACCTTGGTAATATTTATCTTGAACAAAATAAATTTAGTGAAGCTATCAATGAGTTTAAAGAATCAATAAAGATTAAGCCAAACTATCCCAGAGCCTACAATAATTTAGGATCTGTTTATCAAAAACAAGGTAAATTAGAAAATGCTATTACTGAATATAAGCAAGCAATTAAGCTAGATAATGCTTATGGAAGTGCTTATTATAATCTGTCAGAAATCTATAAAAAGCAAAAAAAGACAAAAGAAGCACTTGAAGAATTAAAAAAAGCTTGTAAATCTGGATATAAACCTGCTTGTCTTTAAAATATCAATAGGAGTAAAATATGAAAGAATTAATAAAAGGTCAAAAAATCTCTCTAAATAAAGATTTATCTTTATCAGATTTTGTGGTTGCTTTAAAGTATGAAAATAATTCTAACTACGACTTAGATATAAGTGTCATGATGCTTTCAGAAAAAGGTAAATTAGAAGAAGAAGACGATTTTATTTTTTATAATAATCCCAATAGCTTGGATGGTTCTATAAAAATAACAGGAAGTGCTAATAGTTTTGAAAATAATATTAGTGTTAACACTAATAAAATTCAAAATAATATTTCACGTCTAATGTTTGTAATGACTATTAATGATGGTGATAAGCTTAATCAGAGATTGGAAAATGTAAAAAATATTTCTATATGCTTAATTAACAATGGTCAACAAGTCTTAGAGTATAAAATAAATGATTTAGTTAAAGAAACTGCTGTGATACTGATGGAAATATATAAGCATAATACAGAATGGAAAATACAAGCTACAGGTAATGGCTTTAATTCAGGTCTTGATGCAATATTAAAAAATTATGGTAGTGACAAAGTTAATATTAAAGATGAAACTAAATTAGAATCAAAATCTGTTATTTTAGAACAAAAAGAAGTAAAACCAGAAGAAATAAAACTCGAAAAAATACCAAAAGGATCAATTGATTTTGTTAAAAAACATAAATCACGTATCGACTTAGTAAAAAAATATGTAAAAGATATGGGTATAGAGTCACAAAAATCACAAGTAATAGTTGTTATGGATATATCAGCATCTATGAGTTCACTATTTAATAAGGGTATAGTTCAAGATACATTTGATCGAGTTTTACCTCTTGCTATGCAGTTTGATGATGATGGTGTAATAGATGTTTGGCTTTTTGACTCCAAAAGTATTCGTAGCAAAACACCTTATACTACAGAAAATAGAGAAGATTTTGTTAAGAAGGAAATACTACAAAAACATCGTTTAGGTGGAGGAACTGATTATGCTAAACCTATCAATGCCATAGTAAAAGAGTATAAAAACTCAGAAAATAATAATTTACCTTTATTTATTCTTTTTTTTACTGACGGTAATTGTTTTGATAAATCTGAAACTGAAAAGGCAATGATTGATGCAAGTGACTATCCTATATTTTGGAAATTTATCGGTATGGGTGGCAATAAACCAAAACCAAAAGATATTGTTACAAATGAAAAAAAAGGATTTCTCAGTAAATTTAAGCCTTCATTTGACTTTAGCACAGGTTTTGATTTTCTTGAAAAATTGGATAATTTAAGTGGTAGAAAAGTAGATAATGCTAATTTTCTACATATTTATAATTTAGATGATATTAGTGATGAGGATTTGTATCAAGGATTATTAGAAGAGTTACCAAGTTGGCTAATTGAAATCAAAAAGTTAAACATGATTAATTAATTATTTTTTATTTTAAATAATCTGCTATATTTAAATAATAGGAGTAAAAAAGTAAAAATATGTTTGGTAAAATTATAACAAATTTAAGTTTAAAACCTCTTCAAGATGATCATAATATAAATAAACCAAAGCCTACAGAAAATGATAAAGAAAAAGATGATACTTTTAATTGTTTAATTGAAGATAGAATTAATGCTGAAAAAAATCAATTATTAATTAGAAAAAAGTTGAAAAAGCCTGATGAAGCTAATAATTTTATTCCTATATATACTCAAAATGTACCTATCTTATACAACAATCAATTAGTTAAATTTCGCAAAGATAATAAAAATAGATGCTTGAGATGTGGAAATATTGTTGATTCTGCTGAAAGCATTAATATCAATCAAAAAGGTAAAAATAGTTATGTTTGCTCAAAATGTATGAATAATGATATTAAAGATTTTCTTACATATAACTATCTATAACTTAGAATTCTTTTTTGATATTTTTGATAAAATAAAATAACTAATAATCATACCTATTGAATCAATTAAAACATCCTTATATGTACCTACCCTACCAGCGATGAATGTTTGATGAAACTCATCACTTGAAGCATATAAAACAGCTAATATTAGTGAAAATATGTAACTGCTACTAAATTTTTCTTCCTTCAAAATAGTTTTGGTTAATCCATAAAAGTAACTCATGGTTAATAATCCATACTCAGTAATATGGGCTGTTTTTCTAATGATAAAAGTTATATTTATTTCTTGTGAGGCATCAATTGTATAACCTGTAATGTTATTAACTATCTTTATTAAGAATCTGGTAATAATACTAGATTTTTCACCTGACGAAGGATCATTGGATGCCAAAAAAATA
>JACMQJ010000511.1 GCA_014377055.1 Candidatus Sericytochromatia bacterium | reverse complement strand
GATGTATTATCTTTATATATAGACTATGAAGGTGATTACACTGATCCATATAATACTTTTGCCTGTTGTGAAGTTAAAAGTTTTGATAATGTTCCTGATGGAATGTCAGCAAAAATAGTTCCTGCAAGTAAATATGCTGTAATCTCAGTTGATGGTACATCTCCAGAAAAAGTATTAGAGGCATGGGAAAATATTTGGGATTCTAATCTAAAAAGAGCTTATGAAGGAGATTTTGATGTTTATAGTGAAGATTTTTTGAATGAAAAAACCTCTACACTCAAAATTTATGTTTCTATAAAATAATATTTTAAAAGCAAAAAACAATGAAAACAAAAAATATAATTTTTTCAACCTTAATTTTATTATCATCTATCTTAAGTTCATGCTTATCTAATAGCTTAGTTTTAGAACAAAATACATCAAAATATAATAGCTTAAATAAAGATAAAACAGTTAATGATTTTTATCCTATAAATACTGGTAGAACTTGGACATACAGCTTAAAACAATATCAGGATGAGCAACCAAATACAAAGTTTAATGAAATGACTGTTAGTATAGTTAATAATACCAAAGAGCAAGGATTTGATAGTGCTGTGATGAAAAGATTTTATCCCAACTCAAGTATTCAGCCTAATCAAACTTTAGCAAAAATTTTTTCTGATCATATCGAGCTTTCCAGATATGTACAACAGTCTATTTTTGAATCATTGGGTGCAAAAATTAATAAAAGCATAGATTATATTGATATACTTAATTCGCCATTAGAATCTGGTACAAGTTGGGAAGGTCGAAGCTTTAAAGGTGGAACTGAAAAGATAGAGATTATTGGTCAAGAAAATGTTACCGTAGAGGCTGGGACATTTAAAGCAATAAAAACTAGACATCATCTAGTATATGATAATGGTAAAGAAGATAATTTATATTATTGGTATGCTGATGGAATAGGTATGGTTAAACTTCACGAAGAAATCACAATGTATATCAAACAGTGGGTTAAAATGAAGTCTGATGGTGAATTAAAAAGTTATTCTAAGTAATATTTAAATATTTTAGCGGGTAAATTTATCAAAAATGGATTGTTATTGTTTTGTTGAATGGGAAAATACAGAAGAAGGTAAAATGCCAAGATTATCGGACGAAACTCCTTTTCTCTTGATTGCAGGCGATCCAGAAATATCCAAATGGGGATTATTTGAATGTGCATTACCAGATGATTTCGAGTTTGATGATTTTATAGAGCTTGTTTCTGAAGAGCTTGATATTTTAATTTATTCAGCTACAACATATCCAGCAGCTATTGCTCAAGCACGTGAAGAAATGGAAATATCATGCAGAAAAATGGGTGTTATTAGCAGAGAAGTTTTTTCTGAAATGTTCAAAGATATTCTTAGACAATATTTGCAGCTTCAACAACATAGCCCTAATTTTTTGGCTGAGTCATTGATAGATGAAGAAGAATATTTGTCAAAAGGTGGATTTTATTGGATTGTTGGCTTTGATGCAGTCAATAATGAAGTTAGATGGGTTTCTGATGATTATTACATTTATGAAAATCCTGTAGAAGATTTTGGTTTAGATCCACAAAGACTAAGAAATATCTTTATGCAATAATGAAAGATAAAGATATACATATCGTTGTCAAAGAACTTAGAGAAATTGTTCCAAATTGGAAGCCACCTGTTGTTGGAGCAATGACTACAGATCCATACAAAGTATTAATCTCAACAATACTAAGCTTGAGAACTAAAGATGCTATGACTGAAAAGTCAAGTAATACTCTCTTTGCTATAGCTGATACACCTCAAAAGATGATACAACTAGATACTGATGTTATCGAAAAAGCTATTTATCCTGTTGGTTTTTATCGAAGAAAAGCAATAAATATTCATGAGATAAGTAAAATTTTGTTGGATAAATATGATGGCAAAGTTCCAAATGATATTGATGAGCTTTTAACCTTAAAAGGTGTCGGGCGTAAAACGGCTAATTTAACAGTAACATTAGGTTATAATAGCCTTGGTATATGCGTTGATATACATGTACACCGAATAACTAATCGTTGGGGTTATGTAAAAACAAAAAATCCCGATGAAACAGAATTTGTTTTGAGAGATAAATTACCAAAAGAATATTGGATCGAAATAAATCATTTATTAGTATCTTATGGTCAAAACTTATGTACACCTGTTTCACCAAAATGTAGTATATGTCCAATATTTAAATATTGTGATCGTGTCGGTGTAACCAGTTCAAGATAAAATAAACAACGTTTAAGTTAAGTAGGGACGTTTTAATAAACGTCCTCTTTTTAGACTATAGTTAAGTATTCTTACTTAACTACAAATTTACCCTTCATGATCGCATTGTGACCAGGTGAAGTACATAAAAAGTCATAAGTTCCTTTTTTTGGAGCTTGAAATGTAACTTGTACTTTTTTACCAGCAGCTGAAAGCTTTGTGTAGGCAATTACGTCACTACTAGCTACAACATAACCTTTTGATTCTCCAGCGGCTATACCAGCTGCAGCAACTTTATCACCTTTACCAGCTTTTACTAATACCCAATTATGTTTGAGTGCAGCTGATTTGTTTTGAAAAATAACAGTAACTTTACTGTTTGCTGGAACACTAAGTTCTTTTTTGTTATACATCATTTGTTCACCATTTGATGCAATGTTAAGAGTTACAGCTTTACCAGCTGCTGTTGCCATCTTTGCTGCTTTTGGTGCTGCTGCAAATGCTTGTGGAGCTGACAAAACTGATGATACTGCAATCATTCCGAGTGTTATTACTGAAAGTAACTTTGAATTCATATTTTTAAACCTTTTACATAATTAAATATTTACATTAGACATTCTAAAATAAAATCTTGCTAATGGCTATAAAAATTAATAGATTGTTAAGCAGATGGTAAAATATAGATGTTTGGAATGATATTTAATTAAGAGAAAATATGGAAAATAATTTAACTCTGAATAAAGAAATGTGGAAAAAGATTAGAGAAGTTGAAATCAAAACCTCAAAAGTTGTTTCAGATCTTTTTAGTGGAGATTATAAAAGTACTTTTAAAGGAAAAGGTCTTGATTTTAAAGAGTTTAAAGAGTATGAGCAAGGAGATGATCCCAAATATATAGATTGGAAGGTTTCAGCAAAAACAGGCTCTATTCATGTAAAAAAATTTAGTGAAGAAAGAGAATTAACTTTAATAATTGCTCTTGATGTAAGTAACTCAACACTCTTTGGTAGTAATATTCAATTAAAGAGAGAACTAGCCATTGAATTTACGGCTTCAATAGCTTTTAGTGGTATGAAAAATAATGATAAAGTTGGATTAATTTTATTTAGTGATCATATTGTAGAATTTATTCCACCAAAAAAGGGAAGAAATCATGTTATTAGGATTCTTAAGACGATTATCTCTTATACTTATAAAAAAGATTCCGCAAAATATACAGATATAAATAAACCTCTAAAGCTAATTAATAAATTGTTTAATAAAAAAGTTATTATTTTTTTTGTTTCGGATTTTCTGGCTGATGGATTTGAAAAAGAAATAAAAATAACAAGTTATAAGCATGATCTAATAGGTGTTATAATAAACGATTCAAGAGAATATAATATACCTGCTGTTGGCTTAATTGAGATGCAAGATAATGAAACAAATGAAAGATATTTGTTGGATACAAGTGACAAAAAAATAATGCTTGCCTTAAAGGATAATCTTAATAAAAAATATGAAGTTAGAGATAATATTTTCATCAAAAACAGAATTGATAAAATAACTTTAACCACGGATCAATCTTACATCATACCTTTAAATAACTTTTTTAAGCGAAGAGAAAAAAGAGTCTAGATGAAAGATATACATGATATACAACCACCAATCGCTATTACATTTAATTTTTTACCAATAATAGTTTTTCTATTATCAGTAATAGTTATTTTTTTGGTCTTAGTATATTTTCTTAAATTTAGAAAAAAAACGATTAAAACCGTATTATCAAAAAAAGATCTTACCCCTAAAGATATTGCTTTAATTGAATTAGATAAATTAAAATCTGATAAATTAATTGAAACAAAAAATTACGAAATATTTTATAATAGAATAACCGAAATTATCAAAAAATATCTTTTGCAACAATATATTTTAAATAGTGAGGCAAAAACTACAACTGAAATAATTAAGCAACTTAAATCTATGCCAATCGAAACAGATTCAATCAGGCAATTTGAAATTTGTCTAAAAGATTTTGATTTTGCGAAGTATTCATCTTATAAAACTTCCAGCAAAGACTTATCTGATTCACTTAGCTTGGCTTATAAGCTTTTTAAAAAATAATTATCTGAATAATATATAATGAATGTATTAATTTTTTGCTACAAAGGAAAAAATCGTGAAATGTCCCAATTGTAAATTAGATATAGGATTATTATCCGAACAATCAAATCATTGTCCTAATTGCGGATATATTTTTCCAATTGATATTTTTGAAAAGATAAAAGCTTATATTGAAATAAAGAATAGTATTGAAAACCTTGATAAGTTAAAAGTAACTTTTTCTGATCAACTACAATCACTACAATCACAATCAATAAATTTTGGTAAAATATTAGTTGATGAATTTGAAAAAATAGACCTAAAAAATAAAACTATTGAGCTAAGAGATATTAGACCTAAAATTGATTCAGAGGCAATTAATCAAACATTTATACCTGATAGGCTTCCTAATAAAGTAAAAAAGCCACCAATTAATTGGGAAATTCTTTTTGGCTTTAATGGGTTTTTGATACTTGGTGTTATATCAGTTATTTTTGGAGTTGGTTTTTTTATCCGTAAAGCTTTTGTTAGTGGTTTACTTGGTCCAGTTGGCAAAGTTTCAATCATTTATTTAGGAGCTGCTGCTTCTTTAGGTTTGGGTAACTTTTTTAGGAAAAAGCGTTTTCCTGAATTTGGACAAGGCTTGATAGGTATGGGCATTGCCTTATTGTATTATGCAACTTATTCAGGATTTCAAAATTATGGTTTATTTAATCAGTTTATAGCATTCTTTTTGATGATTTTAATTACCACTTTTGCAGTATTTATTGCGGTACTTGAAGATAATAAATGGTTAGCTGTATTGGGCTTGGTTGGTGGATTTTCGACTCCAATCATGTTACAAGCAGGTAATGCTGATAATATAACATTATACAGCTACATCACAATTCTTAACTCTGGTTTATTAGCTATAGCTTTTTATAAAAAGTGGAATATTTTGAATAATCTAGGATTTATTGCAACTTATCTAGTTTTTGGTTTTAGTTTTAAATATGATGATTTTTGGACATCAATTATTTTTGTAAATCTTTTCTTTTTTATCTATAGTATTGTTCCTTTTGCTTATCATCTTATCAAAGAAAAGAAGGAAAATGTCACCAATACATCTTTGATATTTCTTAATACTTTTGTAGCATTAGCATTTAATTATGATCT
>JACMQJ010000510.1 GCA_014377055.1 Candidatus Sericytochromatia bacterium | reverse complement strand
TGTTTAAAATAAAAAAAGAAGTCGATATTTCAGAAAATACCAAATCTCTTGATACAAAACAACTATTTGAATTTGAAAAAGAATATAAAGAAATATTAGATGAAGGTGCTAAAAACTATCCTATTATTGAAACTATAGAGAAAAAGAGAGGTCGGTTAAAAAGAACAAAATCTCATAATTTATTTATCCGATTTATTAAGCGAAGAAATGAAATTTTGCTTTTTATGTATAACTTTGACGTACCATTTGATAATAATCAAGCGGAACGTGATATTAGGATGCCAAAACTTAAACAAAAAATATCTGGATGTTTTAGAAGTCAAATTGGTGCTGAAATCTTTTGTAGAAATAGAGGATATATTTCTACAATAAAAAAACAAAAACTCAATGTTCTTGAATCTATTTGTGATATTTTTTCTAATCATCCCTTTACTGTATAAAATTTAACATCTGAGTAGTAACAAATATTTTTTTATATGTAAGCTCCAATTTAAATAATTACATCTTTTTAAACTATATTTTCAATAAAAATACAAAATATCTTTAAATAAACTATTTACTATAATACTTTAACAAAATCTCACTTTCAAATATATTTAACTAGAATTTCTTACACATATTTGATAATAATTTTGGGCAAAATCCCAGAAAAGTAATAAAAGTTGCATAGGGCTTTACCATATATCACAATTCATATAAAAATAGGTCTAAAACCCAAGAGTCTAAAAAATTAAACCCATGCTATCAGGACATTGTAGGTAAGGTTTTTTTACCCTTAGTTTTTACACTTTTTTTCAAATATTATTTTAAATCCTAGATTTTATTCAACATCTAAAAAATATCGTAGTTAGTATCCTAAGTTTAGGGTAAATGTTTCATAGGAATTAAAAAACTTTGTTCTTCAATACTTTGAATATATTTTATAATTCCCATTTTTAAATACACTATGAATTGGTCAAATAATAATCTGACCAATATAAATACTAAAAACTCATAACAGCTCTGGTAAGACCACCCATAACAACAACCTTGCCATGACGACCTAAACGCCTAGCTTCTGAGATAGTATGAGCAGTACCTCTGGATCTACCATCCCAGAAAAATAGACAATAATCAGAATGAGAGATAATATCAGTGTTACGAGCTAATGGAGCAAAACGACTGTTAGCAAAGCTACTATACTGAGGACGAATAACCTGTAACTCAATATCATGAGCCTGAGCATAATCAGCAACTATACTATCAACACCTAAAGCTCCACCAGAAATAATAGATGTAATCTGCTCTGGTAAATGATGAGTAATATCAGCAAATGATATAGATATAGAACGTGAACCTGTAATAGATAATCTCATAAAAACCTCAATAAAAAATATAAATATAATAAGCCCTGAGTAAATCAGGGTAACAATAGCTACTCGAAGCAATCGTAACAATAAATCACTAATACTCTGCCAGAACGTGGTAACTTGTACTGATGGAATATAGCTCTATACTGCTCACAAACAGAACAAATACCATATACGTCT
>JACMQJ010000014.1 GCA_014377055.1 Candidatus Sericytochromatia bacterium | reverse complement strand
TGGGGCTAGTATGATAATATTTTTACCATCTAGAACATGAGGTATAGTAGCCTCCTGTACTTCGGTAAGTTTATTCCACTTTAATTCATTAGTTATAAATCTTTGAACTTTAGGATTTAATAATTCAAAAGAACTCAATACGTATACCTCTTAACTGCCTTAATTTTTTCTTAACCTTATTTTAGCAAGTTTTTAACTTTAATACCTATAATAAAAGTAATTGATTATTGGTTATATTTTAGGTATCAAAATGAAAAGATTAAATTCACTTTAGAAAATCAAGTTAAAAAGTTGTATTATTTACATTTTTAATGTTTCGATCATACCTATATCATCATTGTAAATAACATTAGTAAGGACAAAATTAAAGCTTTTTAGTAATTTTTCATAATAATCAGATGATTTTTCTTTTTTATCAAAAGTCAAAATAACTCGGCAATATTGCTCTGTAGACTTAGATATATTAGAAAAAAGTGACTTTATTTGTTCTTCATTGATTCTATTTAACATATCATCTAGCAAATATATTTTGAAACCAAAAGGTATATGTTTATAAAAATTACCACTAGAAAATCGGCATCTACTCTTTATTTCTTGTGTAGCATCAGATTTTATTTTATCAACAATCAATGGTTCAGCAAATATTAAGCCATTTAGTTTAGGATACTCTTTTAAAATATCAAATAATAATGGTGATGCACTCTGATCTGTTATTTGAACCAAACTTTTAAATTGAGAAAAATCATACATACCTACCAATGATTCTCTTATAGACAAATTAGCTAACATTTTTTTCCTTTTAATTTATATCTGTGAATCAATTATAAAACTTATTTAATTATCTTTAGGCATAAGAGAAAGGATTTTTTTCAACTAACTCAACTATCTCTATCTTTTTATGAAAATTATTTTTTAAATACTTAGTCAAAAAAGGTATCGCAATAATTTCTGTAGAATAATGACTAGCATCAATTAGAGCCATATCTATTTCTTGAGCATCTATAGCTGTATGATATTTAATATCACCAGTTATATATAAATCGGCACCTTTATTTTTGGCAAGCTTCATAAAATCACAACCACTGCCAGTACAGATGGCGACCTTTTCAATCATTTTATTTGATTCACCCACATAAGTTAAATTAGAAATATTTAAGTTTCTCTTGATCATTTTGATGATTTCAGCAAGCTTAAATGGCGTATAAAATTCACCTATAGTTCCTATACCATAAGTCTCTTTGTTATTTTCTAATTTATAAAGATCATAAACAACTTCATCATAAGGATGAGATTCATTGAGAGCATTAATAACCTGCTTTAGTTTATTTTTTGGTACAACTATCTCAAGACGATCTTCTGATTCTTTATTTGGTGTTTCCAAGTCCTCAATTTTGTTATCTCCCTGAGCAAAAGTTGCTATTCCAGCAGCTATATAACTACGATGGCTAAATTTACCTACATTACCCGCACCAGCCTCAGATATAGCATTAACAACTTTAAGCGTATATTCTTCTGGTACAAATGTAACCAATTTTAGCATTTCGATATTACCTGATTCTGACAAAATATCAATATTATCCAAGCCCAAATCTTTGGCTATTGTATAATTGAGTCCTGTAGAAACTGAGTCAAAATTTGTATGTAATGTATAAATAGTCAAATCATTTTTTAGAGCAAGCTCGATACTTTTTCCTATTGGTTGATTTGTATTTATAGATTTAATTGCTCTAAAAATTAGAGGATGATGAGTGATCAAGAGATTGCAACCTTTAGATATTGCTTCCTCAATAATTTTTACTGTTGGAGTAAGAGCAATACCAACTTTTTTTATTTCTTTATTTAATTCACCAACTTGAAGCCCTGAGTTGTCCCAATCAAGACTATATTCTATAGGTGCTAAATCCTCTAAAAATTTAACTATTTCACTAATAATCATTAAAAAACCTCAAAAAATAAGACGTATTATAATGCGTCTACACAGACATTGATTTGAAAATTATAATTTTAACTTTCTATGATTTAATTTACCAAGGGGTTACTCTCGTATTTAATATTTCCCACAATTCTTTGACAGCTCCTTTTAATCTTCTGGAAACCTGCATTTGCGAGATACCAAGTTGCTTGGCAATTTCTGTTTGTGATAAATCCTGATAAAAAGCATATTCAATAACTTGTCTTGATTGGTCTTTAATACTTTTGATCGCTTCACTTAAGATCATCTTGTCTTCTTGGGCTAATTGGAAGCTTTGATACTTCTTATCCTCAAGCTGACTAATAATTGAAGCTGAATTACTATCCGCATCTTGATTAATTTGTTGATCAAGTGACATGATATTAGATTTTTTTTCTAGATCTAAAACTTGTTCTATCTTGTCTATAGGTAATTCGAGATATTCTGAAATTTGCTCTGCATTAGGCTCAACATTTTTTTCACTTCTTAAAAATTGTTTAGCTCTATTAACTTTGGGTTGCAACTCTTGTAATTCTCTAGGCTGTTTTACCAGTGAATAATGATCTCTGATATAGTGCTTCATTTCTCCAGAAATAAAATGAGTTGAATAAGTTTTAAAACTCACTTTTTGTTGTAAATCAAATCTTTCTATAGCACTAAGTAAACCAAGACAACCAACTTGAACAAGATCATCGTATTGTTCTTTATACATCTGAGAATGATTACGAGCTATTTTTTCAACAAGAGATAAATGAGCTTTTACTAGAGCATTTTTTATTTTACTATCAAATGATTCTTTGTATTGATTCAACAATATTCTTGTAGCTTTTTCTTCTTCCTCAGATGTCATCGTAATCATAGCTATTGAATAGCACCAATAATTGAGAACATTGGTAAATACATACCAATAATAATACTACCAACCATTCCACCAATTCCAACCATCATTATTGGCTCTAGTAGTGAGGTTAACGCTTTAACAGCTTCTTCAACTTCATTATCATAAAAGTCAGCTATTCTACTGAGCATATCATCCATAGCACCAGTTTCTTCGCCAATTGCAATCATTTGCGTTACCATTGGAGGAAATACACCAGTTTCTTCTAGTTTCTTGGTTAATCCTTCGCCTTCTCTAACAGCTTCTCTTACTTTGCTAATAGCTTCAGCAATAATAGTATTACCTGCTGTATCTTGTACAATTTCGAGTGAACCCATAAGAGGTACACCACTTCTAAGAAGAGTTCCTAATGTTCTGGTAAAACGAGCAACTGCTGTTTTTCTAAGTAGTGGACCAAATACAGGAGCTTTTAACATAGTTGCATCAAACCATCTTCTACCATAAGTGGTATTAATAAATCTCTTAAAGCCCCAAACACTACCAACTATTCCCATTACAACAAAAACGCCCTTAGTTCTAACTACTCCACTCATATCAATTAACATTTGTGTAAATGCAGGCAATTTGGCATTCATTGAGTCAAACATATCTTTGAATATTGGTAAAACAAATGTTAAAAGGAATAAAAATATTGCTGTTGCCACAAATAATACAACCAATGGGTATACCATTGCTGATTTAATTTGACCTTCAAGTTTTGCTTGTTTTTCTAAGAATGTTGCAAGTCTATCCAATACTTCATCGAGAACACCCCCAGTCTCTCCAGCTTTAACCATACTTACATATAGTTTTTGGAAAACTTTTGGATAATCTCTCAAAGCGTCTGATAAAGAGTTACCTTCTTCTACCTTTGTTCTTATTTCGGATATAACACGCCTAAATTTTGGATTAGAGGATTGCTCTGCAAGTATATTAAGAGTTCTAACCAAAGATACACCAGCATTAATCATAGTCGAAAACTGTCGGCTAAAAATAGTCAAATCTTTTAGTTTAACTTTTTTACGATCATCAATTTTCTTATTAATTAATTCCATAAGATTACCAGCAGCCGCTTTTTGGGTTATTTCCATAGGAAATAGTCCCTGCTCCTTAAGCTTACCTCTTACCTCGGTAATATTGGTCGCTTCTATTTCTCTGGTTACAGCTTGACCTTTTGCATCTCTTACTTTTGTAATAAAAACAGCCATAAAATACTCCTTAAATTATCTGGTCATTGATGCCGGATTTTGACCAATAAGTTTCATAAAATCGTCCGGACGACTAGTTTTTGATACTGCATCTTCAAGTGAAATTTGCTTTGTTTCATATAAAGTTTTGAGGGTACTTTCTAATGTGATCATACCGTATTTGCCACCTGTCTGAATCTGAGTATACATTTGAGCTGTCTTACCTTCTCTGATAAGATTGGCAATAGCTGGGGTAACTATCATTATTTCTTGAGCCAAGACACGCCCTCTACCTTTACCACCAGCAGACATTCTAGGTATAAGTGTTTGTGAAAAAACAGCCATCAAACTACTAGAAAGCTGTACTCGGATCTGTTGTTGTTGATGAGGAGGGAAAACGTCCACAATACGATCCACAGTCTGACTAGCTGAGCTAGTATGCAAAGTACCAAACACCAAATGACCTGTTTCAGCAGCAGTTAATGCCAAACGAATAGTTTCTAAATCTCTCATTTCTCCGACAAGTATAACGTCAGGATCTTCTCTCAATGAAGCTTTTAGAGCATTATCAAATGACTTGGTGTCAGCCCCTAATTCTCTCTGATTAACCAAACTTTTTTTGGATGGGTGAACATACTCAATAGGATCTTCGATGGTCAATATATGTTCTGCTCTTTCAGTATTAATCGAATCAATCATAGCTGCCAAAGTAGTTGATTTACCAGAACCCGTAGGACCTGTTACCAGAATAAGCCCTCTTGGTCGATGTGTCATCTCTTTTACTACAGGAGGTAAGTTTAGATCTTCAAATCTTGGTATCTTGGTGGCAATTGCTCTTAAAGCGGCTGCATAGTTACCCTTATCTTTATAGATATTTACTCTGAATCGTCCCAAACCAACAACACCATAAGAACAATCAAGCTCCCATGTCTGTTCAAGAGTTTTTCTTTGATCATTGGTTAAGATACTAAAAATTAATCTTTGAGTATCATCAGGTGAAAGAGGTGGATAATCAGTTGCAATCAATTTACCTGTAACACGAATCATTGGTGGTACATTCGCAGCAATATGAAGATCACTTCCATCTCTATCAAAAACTAGTTGAAGTAATTCTTCCATGTATAGAGTCATTTATATTGTTCCCCTTGAATTCTATTAAAGCACATAATTTTAAAATTTCAATAACTTTAATCAAAAAAATTATTTTTTATAATGATGTATGACAATATGGACAGTTTTCCCAATCTGTACTCACATCAGCCAAACATGTAGGACATTTTATCATTTCAGCAGGATGAACTGCCATATTATTAGGTGGATGATTGTGTACATGAGCCGTTGCCAGATCTGCCAATGGATCATCATCTTTTTTTAAACCAATTTCTTTATTTTTATTACGCAAATTAGTTCCACATTTTGGACAAGCATCCCAATTATCTTGAACTTCGATATGACATCCTGGGCACAAAGCTCTTAACTCTGCCTGACAAAATGGACATTTCAAAAAGTCGTCATCAATAACATTTCGGCATGAAGGACATAATTTGTCAGCTCCTTCATCTGTTAATGTAACTCGAATGACTTCATCGAGAGTTGTATATCCGTCTCTTACCAACATTAATGAATAATCTTTTAATGGAATCATTCCAGCTTGTTTGGCAGCATAACGTATTTGAGCTTTATTACCATTTCTATTGACAACATCCCTAATTTGATCGTTAAATTGCATTACTTCGTAAACACCCATACGCCCCTTGTAACCTTTGTTACAACCTTTTGGACAACCTTCTTCATTAGCTTTATAAACCAAAACTTTTTTATTTTTTTCATAGAGATTCCAGCCCACAAAATCAAGCTCTGTTGCTGTTGGTTCATATTGTATTTTGCAATCTTGACAAACTCGACGTACAAGCCTTTGAGCAACAACACCAATACTAGCTGCTGCTATCAAAAATCCATCAATACCCATTTCTTGTAATCTGGTAATAGCACCTGGAGCATCATTAGTATGTAAACTTGTAAAAACCAAATGACCTGTAAGAGCTGATTCTATGGCAATGTGAGCCAATTCTTTATCTCTAGTTTCACCAATCAACATAATATCAGGATCTTGACGTAAGAAGGCTTTTAGGATTCTAGGGAAGGTTAAACCTATCGAAGGCTGAGCTTGTGTTTGAGTTATACCAGCTAAATCATATTCTATCGGATCCTCAGCAGTTGATATATTAACATCTTCTGTATTTCGTTCAGCTAAAATTGAATATAAACTGGTAGTTTTACCTGAACCTGTAGGACCTGTAACAAAAATAATTCCATAAGGCCTAGAGGTAAATTCTCTTACTTGCTTAAGCATATCAGGGTAAATAAATAATTTATCCAGACCTAATGTGGTATTAGACTTATCAAGGATACGCATTACAATTTTTTCACCAAACTTTGAAGGTAATGTTGAAACTCTAAAATCTATTACTTTACCGTTAATAATTTTTCTAAGACGACCATCTTGAGGTAATCTTTTTTCTGATATATCAAGATTAGACATGATCTTAAAACGTGCTGCTAATGCAGGAGCAATAGCTTTTGGGAAAACAGATTGAACAGATAAAACACCGTCACATCTATATCTTAACCTAATCTGATTTTCTTGTGGCTCAATATGAATATCACTAGCTTTTTTATTAAGTGCTTGTACCAAGATATTGTTTGAAAGCCTAATAATAGGAGCTGTTTCACTACCTTTCTCATTTCCTTGCTCTTCATCAGGTGCATCTTCAATTGAATATACCTGATTAATTTCATCAAGTAAATCATTAGAATCCTCAACTTGTGACATTTTGGGCTCATCAACCCTTATTTCCATTTTGAAGTATTGATCAATAAAACGATAGAAATCATCTTCTGTAATAACAACTGAGTTTATTGTTACACCTTTACCTAATCTAATTCTAACATCATCAATCGCAGGTAAATTAGTTGGATCAACCATTGCTAATGTTAAGCGATTATTAGAAAAACTAATTGGAATCATTTGATGTTTTCTAATTAAGTTTTCAGGAACCATTGTCAAAACTTCAGGTGTGATGTTTACATGTTTTGGATTAACATAATTAATACCATATTGAAGCTCTAAAGCATCTTTTATATTATTTTCGGTAACATATCCATAACGAATTAGAACTTGTCCAAGTGACTCATTACTTTTTCCTTGTTCGTCAAGACAATTTTTTAATTGGTCTTCAGTGATCATATTAGCTTCAACTAATATTTCACCAAGTCTTTTTCTTACTAAAGCCATTTAATTAATTACTCCTTGAATTAAGTAAATAAAAATAATTTAATTATCTTTTACCTGTTACTGTAGTAATAGCTTTAAAAACATTGGTCAAATTTATTTTTTTGTTATCACTAGTAAATACGACTAGTGTTCCCATTTCTATTTCAGTTAGTATGTAAGTACCGATAGCTGTTTCTACAGTTAATCTTTTTAGATTACCTTTTTTTAGTTTTTTTACTTGTCCATCAATATTAGTAAATAATGATGATGTTAAAGCCCCAACTAAATCTTTATCAACTTGAGAAGGCATCGTATTGGCAATTACCAAACCATCCTTACCTACTATAATACTACCCATTATTCCATCAATATTATCAATATCAACTAATAATGTATCAAGAGACCTTCCTTTAACAGCTGTAATTACTTGTGTAGTGGTAAGTCCAGCCTTTCCACCTTTTTCAGCTTTTTTGATTATTTCTTCCAAAGCACTTTGATCAACGAGCATTTTTCCAATAGAGATTACTCCACTAGCACTTTTTTTCTTTTCTTCTGATGTTTGTGATATTAGTTGTTCAGAAACAGGAGAGTTTAAACTAAAGTTATTCATGTCAAGAGATTGAGGAGGTACAGTATCTGTTAAACTAAAAGTGCTTTCTTGTTTTGATTCTTTTTTATCCGTACTACTT
Source organism: Candidatus Sericytochromatia bacterium (assembly GCA_014377055.1). Taxonomy (GTDB): domain Bacteria; phylum Cyanobacteriota; class Sericytochromatia; order UBA7694; family JACMQJ01; genus JACMQJ01. The sequence goes on along the minus strand of JACMQJ010000014.1, from coordinate 1,968 downwards.
AATGAGCTTAAATAATCAGAAATATTTAACCCCATCGTTGTTACGCCTAGATCTATATTTTTTGAATCAAGATTAACATTTGCTTTTGAATTATCTTTAGCATTGTCATTTGTAGAATTAGTTAAAGAGGAAAGATCAAAGCTTGGTAAAGCAAAACTTTCTGATTTTGTTTCTTCTTTTTTATTAGATGATAAGAAATCTAATGACCCTAGATCAAATGTATCATTTGATTTTTGAGCTGGTGCAGAATTACTGCCTGTTAGTGACGAAAGATCTAGATTTGGCAAAGAAAAGCTTTCTGATTTTATTTCTTCTTTTTTATCAGACGATAAGAAATCTAATGACCCTAGATCAAATGTATCATTTGATTTTTGGGCTTGAATTGGCTCTGGTGTTGAACCAAAAAGGTCTGATAAATTATCTGAGCTTGATTTTGATGGTTGGGAGTTATCTGTGAATAACGAATCTAAATCACTGTCTAATTGATTTGAATCAAATAAACCTTTTTTCTCTTCTTTCACTTTTTCTGGTTTTTTGTTAACTTCAACAAAGAGAGCATCAAGATCGCTATCTAATTGTCCTGAATCAAACAAAGGAGCTTTTTTTTGTTCTTCTTCTACTTTAGTTGGGTTTTTTGGGTCTGTAAAAATATTGTCTAAATCTGAATCTAACTTATCAGAATCGAATAAAGGTTTTGCGTCAGTTGAATTATTAAAATTAGGAGTTGCAACTGGCATTTCTACTTTAGGAGGAACAACTTTGTTTTGAGGCTGTGCATTGGCATTATTAAAATTAGGAGTTGCAACTGGCATTTCTACTTTAGGAAGATAGATAGGTCCTGTGGCATTTGGTCTCATAACAGGAGTAACAACAGGATTATTTTTTGGCGTTGTTGGATGAATTACAGATTTATTAGGTGAATTAGGGCTTATTACTGATGAGGATTTATTGGAGTTATTAGGCAAGGCAATTCTTGTATTATCTTTTTTCTTGGTTAGCATAAATATTAATACACCAAGAATTATAACAGCAACAATACCACCAACCAGAGGAAGAGGAGAAGATATTGTTCGTGTAGTAGTTTTAAGGGTATTGTTTGTTGTTGCGGCAATAGCTGTAACATTCATCATTAATAAGGTTAAAAGGCTTATGTAATTAAATAATGAAATTGGCAATTTTACCTTTATTTTTTTTGTTTTTAGCACTATTAGTGTCTCCATTTCAATTTTTGTCTTTTGCATAATGATAAAATTAAATTTAACCAAAATTTTATCAAGGATATTAATTTAACAAACCTTGTATTTATCAACAATTCTAAGTATTAATACTGTACTTTTACCATAACTGTCCTATTAATTAAAAAAGTAAAAAACTTACAGTCAATAAACCCCATACAATTAGAGTCAATGTATTATAGCATATTTAATATAAGCTAAAAATATTAGATTTTCAATAGAAAATATATATTAATATTTGACTAATTATATAATATTAATAGCTAATACCAATACCCGCACCAACTCCAACAATTGTTTGATTACCGTCTCCCAATAAAAATCTTCCATCAAAGTCAGCATTGGCATAAATCCAATTGTTACCAAATTGAAAAATATCATATCTTGCATTTAAATCAAACTCTATATCAAATCTATCCAGAGCGTTTCCGTCTGTAGTTGCAGGACTTCCTGATGAAATCGGCTGAGGTGTAGTACCTGTAGATATTTTATCATTAATAGTTTGTGATACATAATGAGCAAATAAGCTACTCTCTATTTCTAATTTATCCATAACCTTCCACCCAACTAATCCTCTTGCTCCTAGGCCTAAATAATTTTTGGATGCTCTCCAATACGAGTCAACAATATGAGTCGAATTTCTGGATGTAATACGATAAAAACCATCTAACCCTACGGCAAACTCTATATCTGGATTTTTGTATAGTTTATACATCAAACTCAAATTACCTTT